>DASSJF010000008.1 GCA_035691305.1 bacterium | reverse complement strand
CGCCGCGGGGCGTGCCGGCGAGGCGCCCGCCTGCATGAACGATTCGAGCGCGGCGAGTTCCCGGCGAGCCTCGGGCGAGAGCGAAGTGCGCGAGACTTCCATCTCCACGGTGCGGCACGCCGGACAGAGCCAGGCGACCGGGTAGTCGCACGGACTGTCGAAGAACGGCTCCCGCGAAGCGCCGCAGGTCTCACAGTGGCGCGTGGTACCCGTCGTCGGTTCGGTCGCCATGGCAACGACGATTGTAACACAAGCCTGCAAGTCCCAAGCCCCTCGCGGGGCGCCGGCCGGTTCCTTACGTCTGCGCGATCTTTTCCGCCTCGTGGCACGCCACGACGTGTCCGGTCGCGAGCGCGCGCAGCTCGGGCGTCTCACGCAGGCACCGCTCCGTGCGCCAGGGGCAGCGGGGATGAAACCGGCATCCCTGCGGCACCCGCACCGCACTCGGCGGTTCGCCCTCGATCTCGATCGTCTGGCGGGCCGGCGCCTCTACTTCCGGGATCGCGGAGAGCAGCGCAAGCGTGTACGGGTGCAGCGGCCGGGCGAACAGATCCGCCGCCGGCGCCTGCTCGACGATCTTGCCGAGGTACATCACGGCGACCTGGTCGCTCAGGTAGCGTACCACGCGCAGGTCGTGCGAGATGAAGATCATCGTCAGCCCGAGCGAGGTCCGCAGCTCGAGCAAGAGCTGGAGAATCTGCGCCTGAATGGAGACGTCGAGCGCGGAGACGGGTTCGTCGGCGACCAGCAGCTCCGGGCCGACCGCGAGCGCGCGGGCGATGCTGATGCGCTGCCGCTGCCCGCCGGAGAACTCGCCGGGGTGCTTGTGGGCGTCCGCGGCGCCCAGGCCGACGAGGGCCAGCAGCTTGGCCACGCGGGACGGACGGTCGGCCGGCGTCCCCACGCCGTGCACCGTCAGCACCTCCGTCAGCGCGCTGCCCACGCTCTGCCGAGGATCGAGCGACGAGTACGGATCTTGCAGGACGACCTGCATTCGGCGGCGGAACGGTGCGAGGCCGCGTTCGTCGAGACGCGCGAGATCCGCGTCGCCGTACCACATGGAGCCCGCGTCGGGCTGATAGAGCCGTAGGAGACACCGCCCGAGGGTGCTCTTGCCGCACCCGGATTCTCCGACCAGCCCGAGCGTCGTACCCCGGGCGAGGTCGAACGACACGCCGTCGACCGCGCGCACCGCTTCAGGAGGGCGTCCGGCGATGACGTCGAGCGGCGAGCGGGGCAGCGGGAAGTGCTTGACGAGATCGCGGACGCGCAGGAGCGCCGGCGGCGGCGCATCCTGCCGGCCGGTCCGCTCCCGGGGCTCAGACGGCAACGGGTGCCCCCACCATCTCCGCCTTGAGGCATCGGCTCAGGTGATCCGGCGCGACGTCGCGCAGCGCGATCGTGCCCTGCCGGCACTCCGGGGCGGCGAGCGGACACCGCGGCGCGAAGGCGCACCCGTCCGGGAGGCTCACAAAGTCGGGCGGCGTGCCGGGAATCGGCACGAGCGGCCGCGCGCGGTCCATGCTCGGCACCGACGCGATCAGCCCCGCGGTATACGGATGGCGCGGTCGTGCGAACAGCTCCGCGGTCGGCGCCGTCTCGACGATCTGCCCGGCGTACATCACCGCGACGCGGTGCACGACCTGGCGCACCACGCCGAGGTCGTGCGTCACGAGGACGAGCGCCATCCCGAGCTGCTGCTGGAGCGACGCGAGCAGGCGGAGGATCTGTGCCTGGATCGTGACGTCGAGCGCGGTCGTCGGCTCGTCCGCGAGCAGCACGGAGGGGCGGCGCGCGAGGACGACGGCCAGCATCACGCGCTGCCGCTGACCGCCCGACAACTGGTGCGGGTAGGCGCGCAGCCGCCGCTCCGCGTCCGGGATCCCGACCTGGCGCAGCAGCGTGACGATGCGGCGCCGGCGCTCCCCGCGGTCCGCGGGCGCGTCGGTGAGCGCTTCGGCGATCTGCCGCTCGATCGTCAGCACGGGGTTGAGGGCGGTCATCGGGTCCTGGAAGACCATCGCGATCCCGCGCCCCCGGACGGTTTCGAGCTCCCGTTCGGAAAGGCGGAGCAGGTCCCGACCGTGGAAGTAGACCGAACCGCCCGTGATGTGCGCCGGCGGGTGAAGCAGCCGTACGATGGACCGGCAGGTCATCGTCTTGCCGGATCCCGACTCCCCGACGAGCGCGAACGTCTCGCCGGGCGCGACGGCGAAGCTCACGCCGCGCACCGCCGCTACGACCCCCCGCCGGGTTGGGATCTCGAGCCGGAGGTTCTCGACGGCAAGGGCGGGCGGACCGCCTTGCGGTGGGCTCGCCGGCGACGACGAAATTGCCGCGGGCGGAGTCACTGGCCCCGCACGCGCAGCAAGTCCGAGAGGCCGTCGCCGACCAGGATGAACCCGATGCCCGCGAACATGCAGGCAAACCCGGGCATCGTCGCGACCCACCAGGCGGTGTACATGAAAGTCCGGCCCTCCGCGATCATGAGTCCCCACTCCGGCGCCGGAGGGCGGAGGCCGAGCCCGAGGAAGCCGAGCGCGGAGGCCGTCAGGATCACGAGCACGATGTCCGAGGCGAGGAACGTGACCGCCGGTGCGATCGCGTTTGGCAGGATGTGCCGGAAGACGATGCGCCGGCTGCTGAAGCCGAACGCGCGCAAGGCGGCCACGTACTCGAGGTTCTTCTCCCGCAACACTTCGCCGCGGACGAGCCGCGCGAAAATGATCCAGTCGACCGCGCCGATCGCGATGAGGATGTTGGTTTCGCCCGGGCCGAGGAACGCGACGATGGCGATGACCAGCACGGTGAACGGCACGGCCGTGATCACGTCGACCGTGCGCATGACGAGCGCGTCGGCCCACCCGCCGGCGTAGCCGGCGGCGGCCCCGGCGAGCGAGCCGAAGATGAACGGAAAGACGACCGCGAGCACCCCGATGCGCAGGTCGATGCCCGCGCCGTAGAGGACGCGCGTCAGGACGTCGCGGCCGTAGTTGTCGGTGCCGAACGGATGGGCCGCCGACGGCGCCTGCAGCATCGCGTTGAGGTCCTGCGCGTTCGGGTCCGTGGGCAGCAGCGCGGGTGCGAGGATGGTGGCGCCCGTGAGCGCGAGCAGCATGAGCCCGCCGGCGACGATCCCGAGCGGCGGCCTGAGGCGCGCCGGACGCGACGCGGGAACGGCGGCGGCCGCGACGGTCGTGCCGGCGTCCGCGCTCATGCCCCGGCCCTCATCCCACGCGCACCCGCGGGTCGAACAGCGGGTACACGAGGTCGGTGATGAGGTTGATCAGCATCGTGCCGAGCGCGAACATCAGCGTCAGCGTCTGCACCACAACGTAGTCGCGGGAGAGGATCGAGTCGACCATCCACGAGCCCAGCCCCGGGATCGCGAACACCGTCTCGATCACGACCGAGCCGCCGATGGCGTAGGAGAGCCGCACACCCACGAGCGTCACGATGGGCAGCATCGCGGCGCGCAGCACGTGGCCGAACAGCACGGTGCGGCCCCGCAGCCCCTTCGCCCGCGCGAAGTCGACGTAGGTGGTCGTGAGCACGTCGATCAGCGACGAGCGCAAGTTTCGGCTCAGGACCGAGGCGAACGCGTACGAGAGCGTCAGCGCCGGCAAGAACAGGTGCTGCAGGTGGTCCGCGAAGCCCTCGCCGTACCCCTCCGCCGGCAGGAGGCGCAGCTTCAACGCGAAGACGATCAGCAGCAGGATGCCGATCCAGAACGCCGGCGAGGCGAGCGGCAGCGCCATGAACGCCCGGATCACATGGTCCGGCCAGCGGTTGCGGTACAGCGCTGCGAGGAGCGCGAGCGGCACCGCAATCAGTACCGACAGCAGCAGGCTGTAGACGATCAGGAAAAACGTGACGCCCGTCCGGCGCGGCAGCATCGACGTGACGGGGGTCTGGTAGCGGAGCGACTGGCCGAGGTTGCCGGTCGCGAGGTTACGCATGTAGACGGCGTACTGCTCCCAGATCGGGCGGTCGAGCCCCCACTGATGCCGCAGCGCCCGCACCGAGGCGTCCGTCGCCCGGTCGCCGAGAATAGCCGAGGCCGGATCGCCCGGCACCAGCTTGATCAGCAGAAAGATCAGGACGGTCACGAGGAGCGCGATCGGCACCATCTGGCCGATCCGCCCGAGGGCATAGCGCAGCACGTTCGAGCGCTCCGGAATCCGGCGGCCGCCGCGACACGCGGCGGCCGCCGGCGCGGCTCAGGCTACTGCGCCACGGTGACGTTCGTGAAGATCCACGGCCCCGTGGCCAGCTGCACGAACCCGTGCATGTTCTTGTTGAGCGCGTCCGTGTACGGCGCGTAGTACAGCCAGATCAGCGGCGCGTCCTGGATCGCCAACTCCTGCATCTTGTAGTAGATCTGCCGCCGCTTGGCCGGGTCCATCTCGCGCTCGCCTTGCTTGATCAGCGCGGTCATCGCGGCCGACTGGTACCCGGTGTGGTACGACTTGGCGGTCACATAGTCGAACTCGTAGGACGCGAGCTCGGACGGATCGGGCACATCGTTGGTCCACCCGCCGGCGTAGACCTGGTAGTCGAGGTTCCGCATCCGCTGCGTCGCGGCGGCGCGGTCGAGCGGCTCGATCTCGAGGTTCACGCCGATCTTCGCCCACATGCCCTTCAAGAGCGTCGTCGTGGTCTGCGCGTCGGCGTTGCCCGACTGCACCATCGCGCGCAGGGTCACCGGCGTGGGGACGCCCGATTCCTTGAGCAGCGCCTGCGCCTTGTTGAGATCGAGGGTGTACGCCTTCAGTTGCTTGTCGAAAAACGGCGTCGTGATCGGAAGGAACGACGTCGCGGCCGTCCCGTTGCCGTACAGCACGCCCTTCACGATGCCCGGACGGTCGGTCGCCCAGGAGAGCGCCTGGCGCAGCTTGGCGTTGTTGAGCGGTGCCTTGCTAACGTTGAGCAGCACGTGGCTGACCGCGGTCGAGGGGTTCAGCTGGACATCGATCCGCGGATCGCCGCGCAGCGCCGAGAGCAGCGAGAAGGGCGGATAGTCGATGCCGTCCACGCGGCCGGACTGCAGCGCGATCGTGCGCGTGTTGTCGTCGGGGATGTAGATGATCCGCAGCTCGGGCGTCTTCGGCAGCCCGCGCCCGTAGTAGTGCGGGTTGGCCCGCATCGTCAGCTGCTCGCCCTTCTTCCAATCGACGAGCATGTATGGGCCGGACCCGATCGGGTGGTTCGAAATCTCTTCGTGGGACGCCGACTTGAACTTGCTCACCGGCCCGATACTGTTGGAGAACAGCGACACGTCCGAGAGGAACGGCGCGAACGGCTCCTTCAGCGTGATCGCCACGGTGTGGGCGTTCACCGCCGTGATCGCCTGCATCGGCTCGAGCGCCCACTGCCACGGGCCGTCGAGATCGTGCGCGCGCTGGAAGGTCCACACGACGTCGGCCGACGTGACGGGTTCCCCGGTAGAGAACACGGCGTCGGGCCGCAGCGTGAACGTCCAGATCTTGCCGTCCGCCGACACCTTCCAGCTCGTCGCGAGGTCGGGGACGAACCCGTCGCCCGCGGCGTTGACGCGCACCAGTTGCTGGTAGATCTGCATATATGCCCAGATGTTGGGGTTGGCGTCCTGCGTCACCGGATCGAGGTCGTCGGCGGCGCGGTTGACCCCGAAACTGATGACGGTCTTGAACCCGGCCGCGCCGGTGGGCGAGATCGAGGGGAACAACCCGAAGACGAGCGCGACCGCGGCCGCCGCGGCGGCCATCAGACGAAACATGCGCACGACTCTGCCTCCTGATCCGAAATGTGGGACAGCGCGGGCGCGGCGAACCGGGAGGCGCCCGGCAGGCCAGGGTTCGGCGGGTCCTCCGGCAGTTCCTCGGCATCTCCCGGTTCGCCGCGGAACCGAAGCGTGGAACAGGGTAGATATCCTGTACATCATAGTGCCGTCACAGACGTCCGCCGGAAACGGTTTCCCCGTCCGGCCGCCGGCCGGGATTATCGCGCCCGCGGCGCCGCCGCGCCGTCGCGCCCGCGTGTTGGGCGAGGCCGTTGTGGCGGTCGCGGTAGTGGCGGCCGTCACGTTCCTCGCCGTGGGCCTGCGTTCGCTCTCGGTGCGCTCCCAGATGATCGCGACGCCCGGGCTCTTCCTTTACATCCCGCCCATCGCTGCGCTCGCCTACGGCGCCGGCCGCGCGGTCGGCCTCCTGGCCGCGTTCGTCGCCACGGCGGCGGCGTGGGCCTACCTGCTGCCGGCGACGGACTCGTGGCCCGCCGTCGCTTCCACGCTGCCGGTGCTGGCGCTGTTTGCGGTGACCGTCTTCGGGGTCGCGGAGGGCTTCGCGCGCGCCAGCGACACGGAGCGGCGGCGCCGCGGCGTCGAGAACGGGACCGCGCACCTCGCGGCGATCGTCGAATCGTCGGACGACGCGATCTTCAGCAAGAGCATGGACGCGGTCATCCTCTCCTGGAACGTCGGCGCGCAGCGGCTGTACGGCTACACCGCCGGGGAGGCCGTCGGGCGGCCGGTCGCCATGCTCGCGCCGCCGGAGCGCCCCGACGAAATTTCGACGATCATGGCGCGGCTGCGAAACGGCGAGACGATCTCGCGCTTCGAGACAGTCCGCGTCCGCAAGGATGGGGGCCGCGTCGACGTGGCGCTGACGATCTCGCCGATTCGGGACCGCGACCGGCGCATCATCGCGGCTTCGACGATCGCCCGGGACATCTCGAGCCGGCTCCGGCTGGAGCGGCGGCAGCACCTGCTCGTCGACATTACGGCCGCGCTCTCCGGGGCGGTCACCCCCGGCCAGGTCGCCCAGGCGATCGTGGAGCGTGCGACCGCCGGATTGGGCGGAGCGGCGGCGGCGCTGTGGCTCGCGACGCAGGAAGGCACCTTCGAGCTGATCGCGGCGATCGGATATCGGGACGAGGTCGTGGACCGCTGGCGCCGCGTGGCGCCGGGACAGGACCGGTATCTCGACGAGGCGGTGAAGGCCGGGGCCGTGGTGGGGCACGAGGCGGTGTTCGGGGACGGCGCGCCGCGCGCGGCTGCGGGCGGCGGCGCCGTCGTGCCGCTGGTGCTGCAGACGGCCGTGACGGGTGCTCTGTCGCTGCGGTTCGTCTCGCCGCGTCCGATCGACGACGACGAAGCGGCATTCCTTCTCACGCTCGGCAGGCAGTGCGCCCAGGCGTTCGAGCGCGCACGTCTCTACGCACAGGAGCACCAGACCGCGGCGACGCTCCAGCGCGCGCTGCTCCCGGCGGGAATGCCGGAGGTCCCCGGCCTGCGGCTCCGCGCGGTCTATGTGCCGAGCGCCCTCGAGCCCGGCGTGGGCGGCGACTGGTACGACGTGTTCCGGCTTCCCGACGGCCGCGTGGCGCTTGCGATCGGCGACGTCGTCGGACGCGGCGTCGAAGCGGCGGTCGTGATGGGGCAGGTGCGCCAGGCGGTGCGCGCCGCCGCGCTCGAGGGCCACCCTCCGGCCGAGGCGCTCGCGCTCGCGAGCCAGGTCATCCGTTTGAGTCACGAGCACGAAGGCATGACCACCGCGATCTTCGGGATCTTCGACCCGGCGACGGGGGTCTTTGCCTACGCGACCGCCGGCCACCCCGCGCCGGTTGTCGCGAACGCGGCGGGGGTGCGCGCGCTGCCGTCGGGCGGTCTGCCGCTCGGCTTTATGGACGCGCCGGGCGCGCCGTCGTGGTCGGTCGATCTCGCGCCGGGCTCGCTTCTCGTCCTGCACACCGACGGGCTGATCGAATCGACCCGCGATCCGATCGGTGGACAGGAAGCGCTGTTGAATGCGGTCGCGCGCGAAGCGCAGGAGCGCTCGCCGGACGCGGCGCGCGCGCTTCTGGCGCGCACCGTCGGGGAAGCGGCCCCCGACGACATCGCCATCGTGACCCTTGCCGTCGACCCGCAGCCCGTGGACCGGCTCGACCTCGTGCTGCCGGCGGAGCCGTCGAGCCTCCGGCTGATGCGGCACGCGCTGCGCCAGTTGAGCCGCGGGCTCGGGCTCGACGAGGACGCGGTGTCGGCGCTCATGATCGCGTCCGGCGAGGCCGTCAACAACGTAATCGAGCACGCTTACGGCGTCACTCCGGGCTCCGTGCTGCTCCGCGCCACCCCGGCCGACGGCGTGCTGCGCGTCGAGGTGCAGGACCGCGGAAAGTGGCGGCCGGACCGCGCCCACAACACCGGCGGCCGCGGTCTGGACCTGATCCGGGCGCTGGCGGACGAGGTGGAAATCGGGAGGGCGCCCGGCGGCACCACGGTCACTTTCACCGTGCCGCTTCCGGACCGGGCCGCTGCTCCGGCCCGTGCCGCTCCGGCGCCGGGACCGGCGAACCCCGCGGACCCTTCCACGCCGTCCGTCCGTCGGGTGGGAGCGCCGAGGTCCGGCCGCGCGCCGGGCGACTGGCAGAACTGGCGCACCCGCGTGGTTGACGACGTGCCCGTGGTGGAGATCTCCGGCGACGTCGACTCCGAGAACGTCGGCCGGTTCAAGGTGCTGATCCAGGAGGCGTGTGTCCATGCCGGGCGCGGTGCGGTCGCGCTGTCGCTGACGCAGGCGCGCTACTTCGACAGCCAGGGCCTTCGGGCGCTGCTGCAGGCGGGCCAGCGCCTCGCGACGATGCGCTGCTTGCTGCTGCTCGTCGTCGGGCCCGACGCGCCGCTGCGGCCGGTCCTCAAGGCGATGGACGTCGCCTCGATGCTGCCGGTGTTCGATTCGCTGGCGGACGCGGTCACCGCCGCGCGTGTCAGGGAGTCGTGAGCGCCCGGGTATAACGGCAGGGGACGTTTGAGGAATCAGGGGGAGCGGTCATTACGGGGGGAGTGGCGTTCCGGCTGGCCGTCGCGGCCGCCGCGATCATCGTCGTCGCCGTGCCGCCGTCCGCGGCGCCGGCGTATCCCGCGCCGTATGAGCGGACGAGCGTGGCCGTCGGGAGCCGCGTGCTTCCGGCGATCGTGGTGCGCGCGCCGCTCTCACGGTACCGGCTCGGCGTGGCGCTGGCCGGGAGCCGTGTCGGCGACAACGCGTGGTTGGCCTCGATCGCGCAGGCGTCCGGGGCGGCCTGCGCGATCAACGGCACGTTCTTCGCCGCCTACGCCGGCGAGACGCGCGAACCATACGGCACGCTGGTCGTGAACGGGCGGCTGATTCATCTCGGGGATTTCGGCACGCGGCTCGACGTCTTCGACGGCGGCGGCATGCGGATGGTCCGCGAGCGTTTGCAGATCCGGGGGGCGCTCGAGGGCAGCGAGGTCTACCCGTACAACTGGTACGCTTACAACCTGAACCAGACGCCGACGGCGTCGACGGGCGCCTTCATCTATACTCGCGACCGCGGCCCGAGCCTCGGCTTCCACGCGGATCTCGCGGTCACGGCGCACCGGGGCCGGGTGGTCGCGATCGAGCAGAACCGTGACGCGCCGATCCCGGACGACGGGTTCGTGCTCGCGTTAATGGGCCGAGAGGTCGGCGTCCTCGGCTGGAAGTTTCGGATCGGCCAGCGGATCGACTACCGCGCGGTGCAGGACGGCGAGCCGCTGCGCACCCGGTTCAGCCTCGGAGCCGGGCCGCGGCTCGTCGACCGCGGCAGGATCGTTTTGGACGCCGTCGCGGAAGGCTTCCGCGACCCGAAGGTTACCGCATATCACGGCCGGCGCTCGCTCATCGGCTATACAGAAGACCGCCAGGTTCTGTTCGCCGTGGTGAGCGGCGCCACGGTTCCCGAGGCGGCGGAGGCGGCGCGGCGGCTGGGCGCCTGGGATGCGATGAACCTCGACGATAACGCCTCGAGCAGTCTCGTCTGCGGTGGCAACTACCTCGTGCGTCCCGGTCGTGAAATCGCAAACGCGCTCGTCCTGTGGCCCGTGGCCGGGCCGTAGCCACACCGCAGCGCTCGCACGGGCTCGCAGCGAAGGCGTACGATGGACTCGCGGCGTGGGGTGCGCCGCGAGGAGGCGGTCCATGTTTGCAGAGATGCTGAACCGGTTCGGGCAGATGCACGAGCGCGCCACCGTCAAGACGGTGTTCGGCGAGCCGTATCAGGTCAACGGGCGTACGATCATTCCGGTGGCCAAGGTCTCGTTTGGGTTCGGCTTTGGGGGCGGACAGGGCACCCTGAAGGGAAACGGCGCCCAGAGCGTCGATGAGGCCGGCAAGGACGCCGGAGGCGGCGCGGGGGGCGGCGGCGGCGGACGCGTCTCGGTGCGGCCCGTCGCCGTGCTCGAAGTCGGCGCGGACGGGACGAAAGTGAAGCCGATCGTCGACGTCGCGCGCCTCGCGCTCGCGGGCATGATCCTTGCCGCCTGGAACCTCTTCTGGATCACGTACACCGTGCGCCGCGTGCGCGCGCGCTGACCGGAACGCCGTCGGCGGCCCGTCCCGCTCCTTATCGAAGCGGTGTCAAGGCGAGCCGCTGCCGGGTCCCTACGACGGACGGGCCGGCTCAAACAGCTCGATTGGGTTCCCGTCCGGGTCTTCGAGCTGCACCTGCCGCCCGCCGGGACCCGTCTCCATCCGGTTGCGGAAGCGGATCCCCCGGTCTTGAAGCGCCGTCATCGCGGCCGGCAGTTCGGCGACGCGCAGGACGATGCGATTCCAGCCGCCCGGCTCTTGGCGGCGTCCGTCGGGCATCGGCCGCGATCCCGATGCGTTCGGGCCGCTGAGTAGCAGTTTCAACTGATCGAGCGATAGGGTCGCGAACGCCGGCAGCGCCTGGTGATCTAGGTGAAAACCGAGCCCCGTGTAGAATGCGATCGACCGGCCGACATCTCGCACTTGGTAGCGAACGCCGTGACAGCCCTTGATGCGGTAGAGCTCTCGAGCGGGCATCGCCGCCGTTTTCATCGCACGTACCTCCCGAGTCTACCGCGCCGTCCGCGTCACGCGCGCGGCTTGCCCTCCGTGTATTCCTGGAGCCAATTGAGGATGTTGGGCCAGCCGCGGTGGCTCATCCGGGACGTCTCGGTGGCGAGCCCGGAATGCGTGATGCGCACCCGCGTGACGCCGCCGCGCTCCTCGAAGTCCCAGCGCACGACGCTCTCGGTGGCGTCACCCTGCCAGTCCGGCAGCCAGGTGTGGACGAGCAGGCGCGGCCGCTCGATTTGGCGGTACACGCCGGTGACGGTGACGCTCTTTCCGCCGTAGCCGTAACCGCGCATCACGAGCCTGCCGCCGGCCCGCAGGTCGGACTCGATCTGCGTCCATCCGAACTGCCCTTCGTGCCCCCACCATTTGACGCACTGCTCAGGATCGGTCAGCGCGTCGAAGACACGCTCGGCCGGCGCGCTGATGGTGATTTCCTCGACGATGGGGCCTTCCGTTTTGGTCGCGTTCATCGGGTCTCCTCCACATAGCGCTTGAGATCGCGCAAGGTTGCGCGCCAGAAGGCGCGGTAGTCCTGAAGCCACGCGTCGACGGTGCGGAGCGGCCGCGGATTCAGCTGGCAGATGCGCGCGGTGCCCTGCCGGCGGGCGGTGACGAGGCCGGCCGCCCGCAGCACCCGGAGGTGCCTCGAGATCGCGGGTCGGCTCGTTTGGAAGTTACCCGCCAACTCACCGACCGTTCGGCGGCCCCCGCGAAGCAGTCCGAGGATCCTCCGGCGCGTCGGGTCGGCCAGCGCCCGGAACACGGCATCGCGTTGGGTGTCCATGACCGTAACCATTTGGTTACCAAATAACGTAACCGATCGGTTACGGTTTGTCAACCGGGGTGGATGTCGCGACGTTCGGGGTGGCGGCTACTCCGGCTCGGCGAGCGCGTCCCAGCAGGCGCGGCTGAGCCGGCCGATGTGCGCGGTGGCCGCGGCCTTACCCGGCTCGCCGTTTCGCAGTACGCGCGGCACGGGGTACGTGTAGACCGTGAGCACGAACAGCGGCCGCCCGTTCTGGAAGATGATGCCGGCGTCGTTGATCGCGTTGCCGCCGGTGCCGGTCTTGTGGGCCACCTTCGTGCCGGTGGGGAGCCAGGAAGGGAGGCGCGCCGTCAGGTTCTGCCAGCTCAGGATGTCGAGGGCGTAGCGGCAGAGGTCCGGCGTGACGCCGAGCCGCGCCGCCGCGTCGGCATCGTCGCCGCCCTTCAAGACCGCTTCCAGCAGATGGCCGACGTCGGCCGGCGTCGTGGCGTTCAGGCGGTTAACGTCGTGCGGCGGCACTTCGCCGGGCGGCATGAGCGGGTAGTTCTCTTGCGGGATGCCCGCGCGGTGCGTCGTACCGGTCATGCCGATCGACCGGCAGAACGCGTTGATCGCATCCAGGCCGACCAGGTCGGCCACCGTGCCGGTCGCGACGTTGTCGCTGACGATGATCATCATGACGAGAAAGTCGTGCAGCGTGAGGGTGGACCCCGGCCGGAAGTGCTGCATGCAGCCGCTGTCGCTGATCTGGTAGCGCGCCTCGATCGCGACGCGCCGGTCGAGCGACAGCCGCCCCGTGTGCACGTCGCCGAGCGCGGTCATCAAGATCGCGATTTTTCGCGTACTCGCCGACGGCACCACGACGCTGCCGCGGCGGTCCGCCGAGACGCCCCGGCGCAGGTCGCGGAGATACCAGCCGGTCTCGAAGGGCTGCGCATCGCATAAGGCGTTCAGCGAGGACGCGAGCCGCGCGCGCTCCGTGATCACGTCGGAAACACCGCCTTCCATCAGAGTTCGGTGAGAGACTGGTATTCGTCGTCCGAGAGGCGCAGGTCCGCCGCGGCAAGGTTCTCCTCCAAATGCTCGGGCGATCCCGTGCCGGGGATCGGCACCACGGCCGGGGAGCGGTGCAGCAGCCACGCCAGCGAGACTTGCCAGGGCGTGGCGCGGTGCGCCGCGGCGACCTTGTGGAGCACGGCCGTGAGCTTCTTTGCGGCGCGCCGCGCGCCGGCGAGCGGCGCCCACGGGAGAAACGCGAGCCCTTCTCGCGCGCACACGTCCAGCACGCCGTCCGACTCGCGCTCGGCGAGGCTGTACTCGTTCTGGACCGAGACGATCCGCGCGACGGACTGCGCCTTCCGCAGTTCTTCGGTGGAGACGTTGGAGACGCCGATGTGCCGGATCTTGCCCTGCGCCTGCATCTCGACGATCGTCCCCACCGACTCTTCTATCGGCACCTTGGGGTCGACGGTGTGCAGTTGATAGAGGTCGATCCGCTCGACGCGCAGCCGGCGGAGGCTCCCTTCGAGCGCCTCGCGGAGGTGCGCCGGCCGCCCGCGCGCGATCCACGCGCCTCCAGGCCTGGTGAAGCCGCCTTTCGTCGCGATGACGAGTCCGGCCGGGTACGGGTTGAGGGCTTCCGCGATCAATTCTTCCGAGACGCCGGGACCGTACGAGTCGGCGGTATCGATGAGCGTGACACCGAGATCCACCGCGCGCCGCAGCACCCCGAGCGCCCGGGCCCGATCGCGCGGCGGGCCGAGCCCTCCGCGGCCGAGGATCCGCAGCGCCCCGAAACCGAGCCGCGCGACGCGCAGATCGCCGCCGATGACGACCGTGCCCGCCGCGGATGCGTGCATCGCGTCAGTGCCTTCGGTCGCGCCGGTCCGGTCCCTGCGCCCGCCGCGAGGCGGACGCGGCGTGGGGCGCGCCTGATCCGGCGCCCGCGGCGTTCATCGCATTTTCCGGGCCATCATGGCGTTCGCGAGCGGACACGGCGTGTTGCGGATCGTGACGCTGACGAGCGACGGCCGTCCCGACTCGCGGGCGCGCCGGATCGCCGGGACGATCTCGCCGGGCTGCGTGACGTGCTCGCCGTGGCCGCCCAGCGCTTCCACCATCTTGTCGTAACGCACCGGCCGCAGCTCGGTTCCGACCGCTCGGCCGTAGTACGCCAGCTGGAAGTTGCGGTCGATGCCCCACAACGCGTCGTTCCCCATCACCGCGGTGAACGCGGCGCCGTGCCGGACCGCCGTGTCGAACTCGATGCCGTAGAATCCGAACGATCCGTCGCCGATGAGCAGCAGTACGTCCGCCTCGGGGCGCGCGAGCTTCGCCGCGATCGCGTAGGGGACCCCGCAGCCCAATTGGCCGAGCGGACCGAGGCGTAGCCACCCCCCGGCGTTCCGGGCCCGCAGATAGCTCCGCCCCCATCCGGCGAAGTCGCCGCCGTCCACGACCAAGATCGTGTCGTCGTCGGTAAACGTATCGACATCCCGCAGCACGCGCACGGCGTGCAGCGGCGTCTCGTCGGTGCCGAGCGCCTCGAACCGAAGCCGCTGCGCCTCGCGGGTCTTGCCGAGCTGCCGGCGCCACGCCGCCACACCGGTCCACCGCTCCGCGCCGCGGGCCGCCTCGGTCATCTGCCGCACGACCGCTCCGACATCTCCCACGATCCCGACGTGCACGCCGCGGTTGCGTCCGATCTCGGCCGGCGAGGGATCGACCTGGATCAGCGTCGCGGCCGCGTTGAAAAACGGCGGCCGCCCGTAGCGATAGCGGTGATCGAGACGCTTGCCCAGCAGCAGAACGGCGTCGGCCTCCCGGAAGTGCTTCGCCGTGTCGTTGAGCGCCGGATCCCCATACCCGAAGCACAGCGGGTGATCGTCGGAGAGCAGCCCCCGTGCCTGCTCGACCGTAAAGCACGGCAGGTTCGTCGCCTCGACGAAATCCCGGAGGTCCGGCGGGGCGAGGGACGCCCTCGCCGCGTTGGCCGCGACGACGACGGGCCGTTCGGCGTTCCCCAGCACGTCGATCGCCTGCGCCACGAGCGCGGGATCGCCGAGGCTGCGGCCCGCGGGGCGGTACTCGCTCGGCGGATAGGCCGGCGTTTCGCTCTCGGCGACGGCGGCCTCCTGGATGTCGATCGGAATCGTCAGGTGCACCGGACCGCGGCGGCCCTCGAGTGCGGTGCGGAACGCCGTGGCGATCATGCCGGGAATGCGGCGGCGGTCCGGCACCATCCACGAGCCCTTGGTGGCCGGTGCGGCCAGGCCCACTTGGTCGATCTCCTGAAAACCGTACATCCCGCGCTCGACGAGCTCGCCGCACCCGGCCAGCAAAATGACGGGGCTCTCGCTTGCGTGGATCGGCGGCAGCGCGGAGATCGCGTTGGCGAAACCGGGACCGCCGGTCACGAGCGCCACGGCCGGCTCGCCGGTCACTCTCGACCACGCGTCCGCCATGTGCAGCGCCGCCGCCTCGTGCCGGGTATCGACGAGGTCCATCCCCTCGTCGACCGCGGCGTCGCAGATCGGCAGAATGGTATCCCCGACGATCGTGAACAACTTGCGGATGCCTTCGAGTTTGAGGCAGCGGAGCGCGAGATGCGCTCCCCGTAGGGTCATGTGAGATGTCTAAACCGCCGGACGGCCGGCCACCTGCCGCGCGGACGCCCTCGGCCGTCGCTACGCCCGGTCGTAGGCGCGCTGCAGCGCCGCGATGTCGATCTTTACCATCTCCAACATGGCCTTCATCACTCGCTGGGACTTGGCGGGGTCGGGATCCCGCAGGAGCCGCGGCAGAACGGCCGGGGTGACCTGCCACGACAGTCCGAACTTATCCCGCAGCCAGCCGCACTGGACCTCTTTGCCGCCCGCCGACAACCTGTCCCAGTAGTAATCGACGTCGTCCTGCGTCTCGCAGTTCACGACGAACGATATCGCCTCCGTGAACTTGAACTGGGGGCCGCCGTTGAGGGCCAGGAACTCCTGTCCCTCGAGCTGGAACCGCACCACCATCGCCTGCCCTTTGGGCCCCGGGCCCGCGTCGCCATAGCGGCTGACCTCGCAGATCTTCGAGTTCTTGAAGATCGACGTGTAGAACTGGGCCGCGTCCTCCGCGTTGCTGTCAAACCACAGCATCGGTGTGATCCTCGGCATGGCGCTTCCTCCCTCGCGAGTCTCTTGTCGCCGCGGTAGTCGTCCGGCGCCGCCGACTGCCGGCGCCGAGAGCGGGGCCGTGTAGTCCTTACTACTCTTATCCGCCCCAGGCCTCGCGGAGGAAGCGGATCCAGTTGCCGTGCATGACCGCGGCCACGTCGGCGGGCGGGTATCCGCGCTCGGCGAGCAGCGCGCCGATCTTCTGCAGATCGGCGATCGTGTCGAGGTCGTGCGCGAAGCCTTCGCGGCCGACGCCGCCGTCGAGGTCGCTGCCAATGCCGGCGTGTCGTGCGCTCCCCGCGATCTGGCAGATGTGGTCGATATGCGGCACGATGTCGGCGAGGGTCACGTGCGCGTTGCTGTCGCCGTTCGTCCAGCCGGGAATCATCTGCCAGCAGCCCGGAACCGTGCCGATGACGCCGCCGCGTTCGACGATCGCGCGAATCTCCTCGTCCGTCAGCTGGCGCTGGTGAGGGTTGAGCGCCCGGCAGTTGTTGTGGCTCGCGTGCACCGGGCCGTCGTAGTGGGAGAGCGCCTGCCAAAACGCCTCGTCCGAACAGTGCGAGAGGTCGAGGCTGATGCCGAGCCGCGCCATCTCCCGGAGCAGCGGGGGGCCGAGTTCGGTCAATCCCTCGTCGCAGCCGGTGCCCCCGGCGTACCGGCCGTGCCCGAAGTGCGCCGGACCGAGCAGCCGCAATCCGCCCTCCCACCACTCCCGCAGCGTCGACGGCGAGAGCACGGGATCGGCGCTCTCCATCGTGATAACCATGCCGAGCGGCGGGGTCGGTGCGGGATCGTCCGATGAGTGCGCGGCGTCCCAGTCGGTCCATTCCGCGACGTGCGCGTCGAGTTGGACCGCGTCCCGGATGATGCGGATGTGCCCCTCGCGTTCGAGCGCCTGATGGTAGGCGAGGTGGCCCTTGCCGTGCGCGTGGGCCTGGATCGCCGTCGGGTAGTCAATGCCGGGCTCCGGGCGGCCGCTCGACCGCGCGAGCACGGTCGTGAAGCAGAGCGCGACCCGGCCGCGCCGCATTTCCGGAAAGGCGACCGTGCCCTGCGCGCGCCCCGGTCCCTTCATCGACCGTTCCAGCACGCGGGTCGTGTAGGCGGACGTCAGCAGGTCGCGGTTGCCCTGCAGCGCGTTGAGGGCGAGATCGAGATGGCTGTCGACGATGAGCATGATCTGTCGATTCCGCAGAGCGGCGCGGGGGCACCTGCCGGCACGCGGCGGTTCAGGCGGTCGACGGCGCGGCGGCCTCCCGGGCGTGCGCGGCGCAGAGATGGCGGCCGCAGATGTAGCCCCAGGTCATGCACGGCCCGATCGTGCTGCCCGCGCCGACGGCTTTCGAGCCGATGGGGTTGGCCATCGCCGCGCCCGCGCAGTAGAGTCCCTCGATGACGCTGCCGTCATCACGCAGGACCTGACCGCTCGGATTGGTTCGCGGGCCCCCTTTCGTCACGAGGATGGCCCGGTCGAACGGCGCGGCGTAAAACGGCGGCCGCTCGATCGTCCCCAGCGCGCCGCCGGGCGTGTTGAATTTCTCCCACGCGGTTTCGCCCCGGTGAAATTCGTCGTCCCTGCCGCGCCGCGCGAATTCGTTGAACCGGTCCACCGTGGCGGTCAGCGCCGGTGCGCCGAGGCCGATCTGCGCGGCGAGATGCGCGAGGCTCGGCGCCGTGTGAAGCTTCCGCCCGCGGTCGAGCCGCCAGAGCAGCATGACCGCCGGATTCTTTCGGGCGAACTGGGCGTCGAAGATCCGCCACGCCGGCAGGTGAACCGGCAGGCCGGTGGCCGGGTCGCGCTCGTCGATCGCCACGCCGAGGTTCGGGCGCCCTTCATTTAAGAAGCGGCAGCCCGTGCGATCCACCACGATGCAGTGCGGACTGTACACGTCGGTGATGGGCACCGCGTGACGGTGCCCCTCGTATCCGATCGGCAGGCAGCAGTAGATGAGCGCCTGGTCCATCCGCTCGAGCCGGGCGCCGGCGGCCGCGGCCATGCGCTGGCCGTCGCCGGTGTTCGTGCGCGGGCTGCCGATGAGACCGACGTCGCCGGGGAAGTAGCGCGCCCGGAGCTCCGGGTCCCACTCGAAGCCTCCGGTCGCCAAGACAACGCCGCGCGCGGCGCGAATCGCGACCAGACCGCCGGTTCCGGTTGCCTCGACGCCCGCGACGCGGCTCGGCGTGCCGCCGCCGCCGTCCGTGACAAGCCGTGTGACCCGCGTCTCCGCCATGATCTCGACGCCGTGGTCGAGGCAGCCCTTAAGTAAACCGGTGACGAGGGCGTTTCCCATGCCGACGCGCCGGGTGAGCCAGCGATAGGCGAGGGCGGGGGCGATTTTGAGAAGTGTCGGCACCGGCCGCGACAGTACCGGGCCCACCACCATCTCACTGTATTTGAACCGCTGCCCGCGGGTAAACCGGCGGATCCGATCGCGCCACGGCCCGAGGATGTTCTGGCTGATCAGCCGCGGGGACAGCATCCGGCCGTGCGCCTTGCCGCCAGGCGCCTCGACGTAGGGATCGGGGTGATGGACGAGCTCGAATCGGAGCGGGGAGTTGGCCTCGACGAACGCCAGCATCGCCGGTGCGTTTTCGACGAAGGCGCGCCAGAGGGGTGCTTCGATCTCGGCCCATCCGTCGGGCGCGACGCCGCGAATGTACGTTAGCGCCTCGTCCGTGGAGTCCGACATCCCCGCGGCGAGCATATGGTGGTTGGCTGGGATCCACGTGCCGGCGCCCGACATCGCGGTCGTCCCGCCCAACACCGATGCCTTTTCCAGCACGAGCACCCGCGCGCCCCCGGCCGCGGCGGCGAGTGCGGCGCACAGGCCCGCCGCGCCGGATCCGGCGACCACCACGTCGGCTTCCCGGTCCCAGCGCCGCGGCACGTCGGTCACGGGGCCGCCGTCATGCCGGCGGCCGGGTCATTTGGCGACGGCGCAATCGTGGTCCTGAAGCTCTTCACCGCTCGCGTCGTCGCCCGGGGCCGTGCGGCCGTCGAGGATGTAAAACCCGGGCCGGCCGTCCGAGAACGTCGCCCCCACGACAACGAGTGTATGATGCCCCATGTCCAGCCGGGCGCCCGGCACACCGTCGGCCAGGAGGGTGAAGGGGTTGGTCCGGTTGAGCCCCTCGCCGTCGACTTTCACGGCCAGGTACTGGTGCCCGGCGAACGACACGGCCAGAGGGGCCCAGCGGCCGCCGATCGCCCTTTCCTGCCGTTTCAGGGTATCGCGGACGCCGGCGCGCACGCAATCGATGTGGATGTGGAGCTGGTTCTGCGACCGGCCGGTCACCGAGTTGATCGCGAGCGAGATGTCGTCACGGGACATCGTCTTGTGCAGGACGCCGTCGATGTAGTCGCGGGATCGCCACGCGTAGGCGAAGTAGTTCGGCGCGCCCGCGGCAAGGAGAAGCGGACTCTCGATTCCGGTCACGCGCGCGGTCGGAATGAGCAGAAACTGCGTCGCGCCGACCAAATCTTTGAGTACCACGTAGCCGTTCTGCTCGCCCTTGCTTACATCCACCAGCCGGCACGGCGCCGGGCTGCCGTGTTGTCGCTCGTTCGGGACGCACATGGTGTGCACGATGTTCCAAAGGACGTTGGGGTCCGAGGACGCCGTCCCGGTGAAGAGTACCGCGATGAGGAGGCAGGCGAGGGCGAACGCCCAGATCCGGGACCACGGCGCCCGTACGCTGCGCGACTTCACGGTTGGCCTTCTTCCGTGCGCCGGTCGGCCAATCCTCGCCGCCGGCGCGGACGTCGAGGAAATCGCACACGGCGCCGCCGAAGAGCCGTGGGGCGGCAGACAAAGGAGGAGAGGCTGTGGTCGTCAAGGTTGACGAGATCGTCCGCCACGTCGACGCGAAACGCGACGCCTTCGTCGCGCTCGCCGACGAGATTTGGCGGCTCGCGGAGATCCGCTTCAACGAGCGCAAGTCCGTCGCCGCGCACATCGGGGCGCTTGAAGAAGAAGGCTTCCGCGTCACCCGCAACGTCGGCGGCATGGACACGGCGTTCGTCGCCGAGTCCGGTACCGGCGGTCCGGTGATCGGCTTCCTCGGCGAGTATGACGGGCTCGCGGGCCTCAGCCAGGAGGCCGGCGTGGCGCAGCCCGAGACGGCGACGCCGGGAGCGGTCGGCCACGGCTGCGGCCACAACCTGCTCGGCGCGGGCGCCGCGCTCGCCGCGGTGGCGCTCCGCAACCACCTGATGAGCACCGGCACCAAGGGTACGGTGCGCTTCTACGGGTGTCCGGCGGAAGAGGGCGGGTCGGGCAAGACGTTCATGGCCCGCGCCGGCGCGTTCGACGACCTCGACGCCGCCGTCTCCTGGCATCCGGGGTGCTTCGCGAGCGTGATGTCGCGGAGCTCACTCGCGAACTTTCAGGTGTACTGGCGATTCACCGGCCGCGCCTCGCACGCCGCGGGCGCGCCCCACCTCGGGCGCAGCGCCCTGGATGCCGTCGAGCTGATGAACATCGGCGTCAACTTTCTGCGCGAGCACATGCCGTCGAGCGCGCGCGTTCACTACTCGATCACCGACGCGGGCGGCATCTCGCCGAACGTCGTTCAGCCGCGCGCCGAGGTGCTGTATCTCATCCGCGCGCCGGAAGTCGGCGCCGCGCGCAGGCTCTTCGACCGGGTGAGGAAGATCGCCGACGGCGCCGCGCTGATGACCGAGACGCGGGTGGAGATGGAGATCGACAAGGCCTGCTCCAACATCATCCCCAACATGGCGCTCGCCGAGGCGATGTACGAGAATCTGAAGCGCGTCGGCCCGGTGCCCTTCGACGCCGCGGACGTCGCGTTCGCCGGAGCGATCCGCAAGACGCTCACCCCGGACGACATCGCGCACAGTATCGAGATGTACGGCGCGCCGGAAGCGGCGTCCGAGCCGCTCTACGGCGCGCCGGTGCCGCTCGATCCCACGCCGCGCCTCATCGGCGGCTCGACCGACGTCGGCGACGTCAGCTGGATCATCCCTACCGTGCAATTGTGGGGCGCGTGCTTTGCGGTGGGGACCCCGGGCCACTCGTGGCAGCTCGTGGCCCAAGGCATGGCGCCGGCGGCGCACAAGGGCATGGTCCACGCCTCGAAGGTGATGGCGGCGACCGCGCTCGACGCGATCCGGGATCCGGAGCTGTTGCGGCGGGCGAAGACCGAGCTCAAGGAGCGGGTCGGCAGCGGCGGGTACACCTGCCCGATTCCGGACGAGGTCGTGCCGCCGCCGTTGCGGAGGGCGCGAGGGGCCTGACGCCTCTCCAAGGCGCCGGCGTTCCCCTCTCGCGGCGGAGGGTTCAAAAACGCCGGCGATCTCGGACTGGGAGCGGAAGGATCGGGCCGCGGTCGCGGCCGCGCGAACGGATCTGCTTCTCTACCACCGACGTCGTGACGGCACGCGGCGGCCGTAGGCGGCCCGCGGCCCGAGGGTGCGCTAGACCGGCCGTTCCGCCTCTCTCAGACGGCGGGCGAGCGTGCGGACGACCTTGCGGACGATCGGCAGATGATCGTCGAGCAGTCCCCAGAATTCGCGGTAGCCGACGACGAGGAGCCGCATCGGCGTAACGGCGTCGACGTCGGCCGAACGCGGCTCGCCGTCGATCAGGCTGATCTCACCGAACGAGTCGCCGGGTCCGAGGTGGATTGCACGGCCGCGACGGGTCGTGACCCGGGCCCGGCCGTCGACGATGATGAACAGCTCCCGCCCCGTTTCCCCCGCCGCGGCGATGCGGCGCCCGGCAGGGACCGCGACCTCCTCTGTCAGTCGAGAGACCTTCTCTAGGTCGCGCTGCGAGAGCCCTTCGAACAGCGAGATTTTTTCCAAGGCCGCGACCTTGCTCGATCGCTGCGTTGCCATCCAAGCATCCCCTTAGTCCGGCCTGCGGTGCCTGACCATGGCGGAGAGGCCTGGCAGCGCACCATGAGGCTCCCGCCCCAAAAGTCTCTTCGGTGCTCCCGGCGTCTGCTCCCTCAAACAACTTGACCAGGTGCGCCGGAAATGGAGACGGTCCGGCGGGGGCGAATCTAGGGGCCACCGTGACGGGTTCATTCCCTCGCACGCCCGTGGAGGGCGGTGCTCTCCGCGCGCCGGCCGCCCGCGTATGAGCGAGCGGGGCCCGGCATCGCGTTCCCCTGAGCCGCTGGAACGCCTCGTGCGCCGCGTGCCGTTCTTTCAGGATCTTGACCGCATAGACGTCGCCCGGCTGGTTGGGGCGCTCGAAAAGGTTCACTTCGTAGCCGGATCTTCGATTTTCATCGAGGGGGCGGAGGCGGACTCGCTGTATCTGCTCGAGACCGGCAAGGTTGAGGTCAGCGTGAAGGCGGAAAGCGGCGAGCGGCCGGTGGCCGTGGTCGCGGCGCCCGGGTACTTCGGCGAACTCGGCCTGCTGCTCGCACGCCGCAGCGCCTCCGTGCGGGCGATCTCAGACGTCGAGGCTTGGACACTGCCGCGCCACCGATTCAATCGAGTGGTCCGGGAGCGGGGGGCGGTAGGCGTGGCCGTGGCGGCGTCGCTCGCCCGACTTGTCGAAGACCGCACCCGGGAGCATGCGGGAGTCGCGGCAGCGCCGCGCCAATCGCAAGGGGCCGCGCCGGTGACAACCGCGGCGGCGCCGTCCCGTGTGTCGCAAATCACCGCGGTTGCCGTTCCAATCATCCTTCCCTTCATCTTGTGGTGGGCCCCGCCTCCGGCCGGTCTGAGCCCGCAAGGTTGGCATGTTATGGTCATTGTCGTCGGCGCGGCGGCAGGATGGCTGCTCCAACCCGTGCCCGACTTCGCGATCGCGCTTGCGATGATGGCGGCGTGGGGGTTGATTGGGCTCGTCCCGATTCCCGTCGCCTTCGGGGGGTTTGCGAGTCCGACATGGGTGCTCGCCTTTGGGGCGGTCGGGCTCGCCGCCGCGATGGCGCGTTCAGGTCTGTTCTTCAGACTCGCCCTGCTGCTCCTGAGAATCTTGCCGGCGACGTACACCGGCCAGCTCCTAGCGCTGCTGATTGGAGGCGTGCTGACCACTCCGCTCGTGCCGAGTGCAGGGGCGAGGATCGCGTCTGCCGCCGGGCTTGCGCACGAACTGGCGCAGGCTCTCGGCTATGCGGGGCGAAGCCGCGCGAGCGCGGGACTGGCGTTCGCGGGCGTCATCGGTTACACCACGTTCAGCAGCACCTTCCTGACCGGGCTGGCCACGAATTTTTTCGTGCTCGGTCTGCTGCCGCGGGCCGAACGCGCCCGCGTCGATTGGTTCACCTGGTTGCGCGGCGCCGCGCCGGTCGGGGCTCTCGTGCTTCTCGGCGCGCTCGCGGCTCTCTGGCTGCTGTTTCGTCCTGAACGCCCGCCCACGATTTCTCACGAGGCCCTGCAGCGCCAGTACCGCGTGTTGGGCGCGCCCTCGAAACACGAGATCGTGACGGCCGCGGCCGTCGCCGTCTTCTTGGCCGGCATGGTGCTTGAACCGGTGCTCCACGCCGACCCGGCCTGGTTCGCGACGACGGCCCTCGTCGTCAGCCTGGCCGGAGGCGTCCTCGATCGCGCGACGTTCCGCAGCGGAATCGCGTGGGGGTTTCTCGTGCTCTTCGGACTCCTCGTCAATTCGGGGGCCGTGTTTCACAGCGTCGGGATCGACCGCTGGATCGCCGGCTGGCTGGTTCCGGTTGCTCGCCTCGCCGGCCCGTCGGCCATGGTGGTCCTGCTCGGCGCGGTCGTCGCGGCGTGCCGCCTCGCGCTTCCCCGCGTCCCGGCAAACTTCTTGCTCACCCTTGGCCTGATTCCGATCGCGCCGCAGCTCGGACTGTCACCGTGGCTTGTCGGGTTTATCGTGCTGACCGTCGGAAACACGTGGCTGCTGCCGAGCCTCAGCGATTTCTACATCCTCATGCGGGACGGCACAAAGGGCGAGATGTTTACCGACCGCGACGGGCTCCGAATGGGCGTTGTGCTGACCTTGTTGGTCCTCGCCGCTATCGCGGCGAGCGTGCCCTACTGGCGTGCGATCGGATTGATCTCCGGCTAGCGGCCGCCCTCAGGCCGGGGGCGCGGTCGATCGTCCAACGGCCTCGTCACAATGCGAAGCGCATGCCTTCCCGGCCGCTCACGCACGGCAGCGGCGCCGCCCGGCGCTCCGCGTCCTCGAGCAGCGCGTCGAGCGCGGCATCATCGCGGTCGGGATCGTGGTGGAACAGCACCAGCAGCGCCGCCCGCGCAACCCGCGCCAGCGCAACGGCGTCCGGTGCCGTGCTGTGCCCCCAGCCCCGGCGCACGGCGTACTCTTCCGGGGTGTACTGCGCGTCGTGGATGAGCAGCGCCGCGCCCTTCGCCAGATCGTATCCGGACGTCCACTGCGGCGCGTCGAACCGGCCGCCGGTCGCCAATGCGGGCTCGTGGTCCGGCAGGTAACACACGGCGGCGTCTCCGTCTGAAACGCGGTACCCGACGGTAGGGGCGGGATGACAGACATAGTCCGCGATGATCTGAAACCCCGGCACATCCAGCGGCCCGCCGGGCACATGGTGGAGGGTCAGGCGGCACGGGAGATCCCGCAGCGGAAGCGCGGAGACGGGCGGCGACAGATAGCGTGCCAGCCCGGCCCGGAGTGCGTCGGGCGCCGCGGCCGGCGCCCAGATGTGCAGATTCAAGCCGGAGGCGAACAGCGGCTCGAAAAACGGCAGTCCCTGAACGTGATCCGCGTGGAGGTGCGTGAGCAGCAGATCGAGCCGCCCTTCGTTTGGCCGAATCACCTCGCCCAAGCGCCTGATCCCGGTGCCGGCGTCGAGAATCACGGTTCGTCCGCCGGAACCTTGTACCCCGACACAGGAGGTGTTGCCCCCGTAGCGGACGGTGCTCGGGCCGGGGCTTGGAATCGAGCCGCGCACGCCCCACAGGGTGACTTCCATCAGGCGTCCCAGAAGATGGCGACGGCGCCGAGAAGGCGATCTCCCTGCCGTATGATCGGGAACGCCGTCATGACGATACGCCGCGCGAGGCCGGCCCGGTCGATGAGCCCGAGAGTCTGATGTGCAGGTTGTTTTCGGCGCATCACGGCGCGGATGGAGAGTGCCGCCGGATCGAGCAGCGTTCCCGTGGCGTCCGTCGCGGAAAGAAGCGCCAGGCGCTGCGGCAGGAGCACCTCGCCGACCTCGTCTCCGCGGAGGTCAAGTAGCCGTTCGGCGGCCTGGTTGCAGTAGAGTAACACTTCCTGCTCGTCGACCACGCACATCGGCTGGGCCAGGGTCGCCGCGACTTGTCTGAGCAGGATCAGCTCGATCGGGCGCTGAGCCATCCCGGGATAGCGCCGGATTCTCGGCGTTCGGTTAGGCGGTCTTCTGCGCGGGTGGGCGCGCAAAGCGCGCGCCGAACATCTTCTGCCAGGGTACCCAGAACGGCTCCTTCGGTTGCGGGGGCGGCGCGGGGGAGAAGACATCCCGCCCGGCCAGGAGCGTCATCACCGCGTCGGCGATCACGTCCTCGAGGAGCGGCATGCGTGCTTCCAGGAACTCCTCGTCGGTCGCGAAGGTGGCGCGGCGCACGCCGGTGCGCAGGTATGCCGCGACGTCCCAGCCCTCATCCGTCAGCTTCGCCACCAGCGAGTAGACCGATCCGGCGCGGATGCGGAATCTGGCGGGTCCGATCTTCACGTGAAACTGAAGGAGGATGGGCTGATTGGTCGACGCGACCAGCGTTTGCGCCGTCTCGAGGCACACGCCGCCGACGCGGTGCGCGCGTTGTTCCAGCTCTCGGAGCTTCGCTTCCCGCGCGGCTAGGAAGCGAGCGCGCTCCTGAAGCTCGCTCTCCAATTGCTCCACTCGCTTGCGGAGCTGCTCGCCCGTCACCCGCGCCAAGCCCCCCGAGCCGGCTGTTGCGTGAGAAACCAGGAACGCAACGCGCTTGAGCGCATTCTACTGTAAGACGCTTTTCGGAGCAAGGATTTTCGATACCTTCCAAGAACACACCACGGCCGAGCCGGGCTCGGGGGCGCGGCGGGGGGAGGGACGGGGGCGGAGCCCCCTGCGCGGGTATGAGTTTGCAGCTCAAGCTCGTGCTCCTTTTCCTACTCCTCGAGGACTTCATTTTCGGCAGTTTTCTGTTCCTTGTCGGGCGCGGCACGCTGGTGCAGCAGAGCACGGTGCTGACCGGGCTGTTGCTGTCCGCGGTGGGCGTGGGGCTTGCGGCGTGGCTCGCCCGCGGCTTTGTCCGGCCCCTCCGCGGCCTGGCCGCCGCCGCCCAGAAGATCGCACAGGGAGACCTCGACGTCCGCCTGGACGTCACGACGAAGGACGAGTTGGGGCTGCTCGCCGACGCGTTCAACCGCATGGCCGCCGGCCTCGGGACCACCGTCGAAGCCCTGAACCGCAAGATCCGGGAATCGCAGACCCTGTACGAAATCAGCCGGGAAGTCAACGCGCAGGTGGCCTACGAGCCCACCCTCGACCTCATCGCGGAGCAGGCACAGCATCTGCTCCACGCGGAGACCGGGCTCGTGGCTCTTCGCGAGGGCGAGACCGACGTCTTCGCAACGCAGGCCGTGAGCGGACAGGGCGCCGATGACTTCGCCGCGATGCGCTTCGTTCTTAACGGCGGCATCGACGAGCGCGTGCTGGACTTCGGCGCGCCGGCGGCCGCGAACGGCGACTCGGCGGGTCCCCCCGAGCCCGGCGTCCACGCGGAGCTGCAATCGGTGCTCGGCGTGCCGCTCAAGGTGCACGACCGCGTGATCGGCGTCCTGTACGCGGCCGGTCGAGACCCCCGCCGGTTCGACGCCGACGCCGAGCACCTCTTGGCCGCGCTCGCCGATCAGGCCGCCATGGCCATCGAGACGGCCCGGCTGCACGAGGACGTGAAAGCGTACGCGAGGGAGCTCGAGGCCATGGTGGCCTTGCGGACCCGCGAGCTCAAGGACCTCAACGACCAACTCACCGTCGCCTCCCAGCACAAGTCTCAGTTCCTCGCGAACATGAGCCACGAGCTGCGTACGCCGTTGAACGCCATCCTCGGCTACGCCGAGCTGATCCTGGACGACATCTACGGCGCGGTCCCGGACAAGATTCGGGACGTCCTGCTGCGGATGCAGCTGAGCGGCCGGCACCTTCTCCGGTTGATCAACGACGTGCTGGACCTCTCCAAGATCGAAGCGGGACGGGCGGCCCTGTCGCTGAGCGATTACTCGATGCAGGCCGTCGCCCAATCGGTCTTCACCTCCGTGGAATCCCTCGCCAAGGCGAAGAAGATCGCCCTGACCGTGGCGGTGCCGCCCGATCTTCCGGTGGGGTGCGGAGACGAACGGCGGATCACGCAGGTCCTCTTGAACCTGGTCGGCAACGCGATCAAGTTCACCGACACGGGTGAGGTGCGGATCGAGGTGGCCGCGGACGGCGGGGAGTTCCTCGTGACGGTTGCGGACACGGGCCCCGGGATTCCGGAAGCCGATCGGCAGCGGGTCTTCGAGGAATTCCAACAACTCGACAACACGAGCACGCGCAACAAAGGCGGCGCGGGCCTCGGGCTCGCCATCGCGAAGCGGATCGTCGAGTGGCACGGCGGGCGGATCTGGGTCACCTCGCAGCTCGGCGTGGGGTCGACGTTCGGGTTCACGCTGCCGGTTCGCGCGGCAGCGGCGGGGGTGGCGTGATGACGAAACGTATTCTGGTGACGGAAGACAACGAGGACAACCGGCGCATCATGCACGACCTCCTCGTCAGCGCGGGCTACGAGGTGTTCGAGGCGCAGACCGGCGCGGAGGGCGTCGCCGCGGCCGGGACGCAGCGCCCAGATCTGATTCTCATGGACATCCAGCTGCCGGTGTTCGACGGGTACGAGGCGACGCGGCGGATCAAAGCCGATCCCTCCCTCAGCGCCATCCCCATCATCGCGGTCACCTCGTATGCGCTCAGCGGCGACGAGGTGAAGGCGCGGGAGGCGGGGTGCGACGGCTATATGTCGAAGCCCTTCAGCCCCCGCGAGCTGCTGGCCAAGGTCCGCGAATTCCTCTCCTGACCGTCGAGGAAACTCCGTGCGGACGCCCCCGCTCATCCTCATCGCCGACGACAACCCGATGAACGTCGACGTTCTGCGGGCCCGCCTCGCGGCCCACAACTATGACTTGATTACGGCCGCGGACGGCGAACAGGCGCTCGCGGCGGCGCGAGAACACCGCCCCGATCTCATCCTGCTGGACGTCGACATGCCCAAGATGGACGGCCTCGAGGTCTGCCGGCGGCTGCGCGGCGACGACGGCGTCCCGTTCATTCCCATCATCATGGTCACCGCGAAGGCCGACTCGGCCGACGTCGTCGCGGGGCTCGAGGCCGGCAGCGACGAGTATCTCACCAAGCCGTTTGATGGGGCCGCGCTCGTCGCCCGCGTCAAGTCGATGCTGCGGATCAAAGCGCTGCACGACACCGTGCAGGCGCAGACGGCGGAGCTGACGGAGTGGAATCGGACCCTGGAGCAGCGCGTCGCCGCGCAGGTGAGCGAGATCGAGCGGGTCAACGGACTGAGGCGCTTTCTGTCCCCCCAGGTCGCGGAGGCGATTCTTTCCGCCGGCACCGACAAGGTGCTCGAGAGTCACCGGCGGGAGATCACCGTGGCCTTCTGCGATCTCCGCGGGTTTACGGCTTTTTCGGAGACCGCGGAGCCGGAGGAGTTGATGGGCGTGCTTCGCGAGTATCACGCCGCGCTGGGCGAAGTGATCTTTCGCTTCGAGGGGACGCTGGAGCGTTTCGCCGGGGACGGGTTGATGATCTTCTTCAATGATCCGGTGCCGTGTCCGGACCCCGCGCTGCGCGCCGTTCGCATGGCGGTCGAGATGCGAACGCGCGTGACCACCCTCGCCGACGCGTGGAGAAAACGGGGCCACCAACTGGGGTTTGGGATGGGGATCGCCCTCGGATTCGCGACCCTGGGGCGGATCGGGTTCGAGGGCCGCTCCGATTACGGCGCGATCGGCGCGGTCACGAATCTTGCCGCCCGGCTGTGCGGCGAGGCCCTCGCCGGCCAGATCCTGATCAGCCAGCGTGTCTTTGCGACGATCGAGGACGCGGTGGATGTCGAGCCTTTGGGCGAGATGGCGCTCAGAGGACTGTCGCGGCCGGTCTCCGCCTACAACGTCCTGCGGCTCAAGGAGTCCACCGCCTGAGGGCAGCGGGCGCCATGCGGCGGCGGGTGACGCGCGGGATCCGGTCGGCTTCGCTCATCGCGGTGGCGTTGAGCGCCGGTTTGATGTGCCCGCCGCTCGTGTCGCGCGCGCAGGAGATCGCGGGTTCGAGCAGCGTGGTGGCGTTGCTCGACATTACGGTCCCGCCTGCCGGGAAAGACGTTTTCGGCTCGGGCTTCTTCGTCGGCCCCGAGGGCACCGTGTTGACGAACGCGCACGTCGTGATCGGAACGCTCCGCGATCCGGACCACTACCGCCTCGTCGCGCTGTGGCGCGCCGAGTGGTTCTCGGCATCGGTCGCGTGCGCGTCCTTTTCCGCGTCCGACCCGGGACCTCTTGATTTATCGCAGACCGTCCGTCCCCATAAGGACGCGGCCGAAGTCCAGCTCAGTCCGGCGTTCGGCAGCCAAGCCCTCGAGATCCACGGACGGCAGTGGCGCGCGCACACGGGGCCGCTGCCGGTGTTCCCCGCCCTCGCGTTTGCCGGGCGGGACCCGTCCGCCGGACAGCAGGTCGGGAGCCCGGGGTACGGATTTAGCGGCGCCCCGCCGACCCTTGCGACGTATCGGGGCCGCGTCCTCGGTCTCTACGCGGCGCCCGACGGCACTCCCGTGGTCGTAGTGCGCTACGCGGGGGTGGTGGAACACGGGCAGTCCGGAGCGCCCGTGCTCGACGCGTCGGGTGACGTCGTGGCGATGCAAACGTGGGGGTCGGTCTCCCGCCCCGCCGACGGCGCGGCCATCGCCCAAAGCGCCCTGCGAAATCCGTGCCGATGAGGACTATGCCGGATCACGGGGCACCGGTCACCGCCAGCGCCTGAATAACCATCGGCGGCCAGCCTTCGGGCGCGACGGCCGACCCATAGAATACGCCCGTTACGCGCACGGACAGACCCTCCCGCAGATCGGCGTGCCCGCCCACAAGCACCGACACCGACCGTAGGTCGCCCTGCAGACGAAGGAACATGTACGGCTGACCGCGGCCGTCCATGAAGGGCTCGACGTGCGAGACTCGTCCGTCCACCGCCACGACGTGATGGTCGAAAAGTTCCGGCGCCCGCACGATACCATCGACCGTCGAGGTCGCAGGCGGCGTCGTCAGTCCCGGGTCGAAGGTAGGTTCAATCGGCGGCGCGATCATTGGCACCAGCGGAAGAATCGACAGTGACGTGGGGACGGCGGGCGACAGCACCACAACACGGGTCGGAGCAACGAACACTCGGGGGCGCACGACGATCACGGGCTGGATGATCACCTGCGAGAACGGAGATAATCCCAGCCCGCCGATGGGCAGGCCGGTGAACCCTGAAGTCACAAAGAAAATCACGGCGTTGGAAAAGACGGGGAACTGAACCACCGCAACGCCCGCCCATCCCGGCGTCGTCCCGGCAAGCACCAAGACCAGGCCTGCCGCCGAAAGCAACAGCCGACCGCTCCCGCGCCTCATCGCCGCACCCCACGACCAGCCTTGTACCTCTAGTGTACCGTCAAGGACGCACGATTTGGGTCAAAACGAGGTAACGGGTGGACTACGCGCAGTCCGAAGGGATGTCGGAGACTAACGGAAGTCCAAACGCACGGGCGGTGCTCCGGCGCCGGGGCTCGTCAAGCGCCGCCGCCGGGCAGGAAATCCAAGCGCACCGGATACGCCGAGGACCCTTCGGGCGACGTCCAGATATCGAACAGCCAGGTCCCCGCGGGGATCCAGTACCTTCCCACTTCCCGGCGGGCGCCGAGCGGGAGCGGAGGTATCTCGACGAGCCTGCCGTTGACGACGAGCGTCCCCGCGGCGGGTCCGTGACGAGGCGTAAAGACGAGGCTCAACAGGACCGGCCGGCCGGACGCATTGACGCAGTTTACGCGCAGATGATAGACGACGCCGTAATTCCCCTTTAGGATCTCGCTTGGCTGGCGCCCCGCGAGAAATCTGCCGCTGGCGAGCTGCAGGCCCCGCGGTTGGTCCAATTTCGCCTGGACATGTTCCTCGATGAAAGGCGCGCTGAAGACGCCGAATGGATGCGTACCCACTCGGGCGAGAAAACTCGCCGGGGCGATATCGCCCTCCGACGCTCCGGGCAGGTACGCCAGCACAACGAGCGTGAGGCGACCCCCGGTAATCTCCATCTGTGCAAGCCCGCTGATGACGTCGTGGGGCTGAAGCACGGTCTCGAGGAGCGGCTTCCACTGGTGCGGGGCGATGTCCATCTGCACGGCGGCGTTCGCCAGAACCGCCTGCCAAAACTTGACGGCCGCGGAGTGGCCCGCCGCCATGACGTCCTGGGTTGGTCCTCCGGCGCCCAGCGTGACCCGAAGGTGGACGGCGCTGTCGTCAGGGTCCAGCGCCCAGACCTGAATCGCCATCCGAGACGTGGGGTTCGCGTTTTCATGATGGTACAAGAGGCGCACGCACCCGCCGCCGCCGGTTTCGGCGCGGAAGAGGCCGCGCGTGCCGCGCACCGCCTCGGGGTTATCGCTCACGAACAGCGTGTCCGCACGGCATAGGCCGGCGATTTCCTCGCCGGCGGTTGCCGTCGGCGGAAAACCCCAGGCCAGCGCCGCCACGCACAACGCCAACGACAGAGATGGGAACCTGCGGAATGGCACGCGTTTCCTCCGCGGCATCGACGCGGCACGTAGGGCCCGCGCGGTCTCGACAGCCCACACACCCTGCGCTGGGCATCATGCCCTCTCGCGATCGAATGCAGACGCACCGGCGCGGGCACACATTTAGCCGGGGCCGCGCCCATCCACGCGAGCCCCGGTTTGTTTGAGTTGTTTCGACGAACCGGATTACAGGCCCGTCCTGACGACCGTCCCTGCGGACGCCGTGTTGACGGCGATGTTTAAGTCGCTCGCCGTCGTGGTTGCGTAGTCGATCCGCATTTCATCGCCGACGCGGAGTGTGGTCACCGGAACCTGCCGATTACCGTATGCGACGAGCATGCCCGCCGGGACATAGATGCGCGTTACCGGCCCGTATCCCGCAGTTATCAAACGCTCTCCACCATGATCACCGTTCACGACAGCAGGGAACGCCCCAATAACGATATCCGCGGTCGCGGCACAAGTGTCGGGCACCGTGCCGGAGCAGGAAAGCGAGATCGCCTGGATCTCCCCGTCGATCGTATTCGTCGGGTTCACGGATCCTGCCGGCGTGGATTCAGGTGCCGCGGGCGCAGGCGTCGGTGTTGCGGGCGCCGGGGCGGGTGCGGCGGGGGCCGGCGCCGGTGCCGCGGGCTGGGGTTGATACATGGGCTGCGACGGCTGCGTATTGTACTGTGCGGTGGCTACCGACGCCGTCAGCACAAGGGTTGCCACCATCAGGATCTGCGCGTGACGCAATTTCATCGAACACCCCCTGGGGGTTTCTGGCGGTAGTCGGATGGAACTGCCGCTAAGCGGATTTTTCCCACACACATCTCGTCCGGTTCAATGAAACGAAACTTGTATCGGAAAATAATGATCCCGGCCTGGGTCCGGGATCAATCGTGCCCGAAGCCCGATTTGGCGCGGCGCCTAGGATTCTGCCACGACGCGATTCCTACCGCGCGCCTTGGCGAGGTAGAGCGCCGTGTCGGCGCGAGCGACTGGCTCCGCGATCGGTTCGCCGCCGCGAAACGTCGCGACGCCGAAACTTGCCGTAACGGCAGGCTCCGGATTCACGCTCGGTGGCGACGCCAGCGCGCTGCGGAGACGCTCGGCGAGTCCAAGCGCTTCGCGACGTGAGGTGTCAGGGAGGATCGCGAGGAATTCGTCCCCTCCCCAGCGGCCCAGGAGGTCGGCGGCCCGCAGAACCTGACGAGCGCGTTGACCAACGACCGCCAGCATTCGGTCTCCTGCGCGGTGCCCTTCTCGGTCATTGATTTCCTTGAAACCGTCCAGATCGAACAAGAGGAGCGACAGCGGGGTCCCTGTCCGGACGCTGCGGGCTTTCCCGCGTTCCAGTGCATCCTCAAGGGCCCGGCGATTCGGCAGGTCGGTCACGAGGTCCACCCACGCCATCTCTTGTAGCATCGCGCTGCGAGCCACGGCCGTCGCATGGCGCGTTTCAAGGTCCATCAAGAGCGCGACCATTACCGTGACCACGCCGCTGGCGAGGAGGATCGAACCTCCTATTGCCAACGCGGACCCCCACGCCGGCCCGTACACGGCGAACCGCCACGCGCCGGGAACCAGGAGGGCGGCGTAATAGGCGCCGATCGTAGCGTAGAGCCGCGAACTCTTCCCGAAGACCACCCATCCCATCGTCACGATGACCGGCCCCCACGGAGCAAAGACGGCCGCTTCCACCGCAAACTGCTCAGGAGCGAGCGGCGCAAACAGCAAGTGCACAACCTTCGCCGCGACATAGGAGACCACGAGGAAGGCCGTTCCTTCCGCGATGCGGTCCGCCACGCTGGGCAACACCCACAGGCCCGCCAGGGCGGTGAGGAGGCACGCGGCGGCGGTCAAAGACGCGACATTGTCAAAGGGATCGTTCGCCGCCAGAACCCAGGTGATCAATAACGATCCAACGGCCGTGGCAAGGCCGACGCCGAAGATGCGAAGATGGCCCTCGTCCAGCCGACGATCGCGAGGGGGCGCGGGCTTCACATCGGCCGGATGCCCAGACGCGGCTGGACGGTCCGGCCTGGTCTCCGTGTCGCGCCACCCCCCCAGAGTCCAATCAGACATTGTCGAGTGCCAGAAATGCGGCGACGACGCGCGGGTCGAATTTCACCCCCGCCTGTTCGCGCAGGTACGCTCGCGCCCGTTCGTCGCTCCAGGCCCGCCGGTATGGCCGGTCTGAACGCAGCGCGTCCCAAACGTCCACGACCGTAAAGATCCGCGCGGCCAGCGGAATGTCTTCGGCCTTCAGCCCTCGCGGATATCCCGACCCATCCCAGAGTTCGTGGTGGCAGTATGGAATGTCGAGGCTGAGCCGGAGGTAGGTGACCGGTGCCAGCATCTCGTACGCGTAGGCCGGGTGTTGCCGCATCACCGCCCGTTCCTCGTGCGTCAAAGGGCCCGGCTTGCGCAGGATCCCATCGGGAACGGCGATCTTGCCGATGTCGTGCAGCAGCGCGCCGCGACGGATGTGCACGAGGTCCTCATCGGAGACGCCAAGGGTCTGTGCCAGCCGAACAGTCAGCGCCGCGACCCGCTGCGTGTGGCCTTCGGTTTCTTCGTCCCGCATCCCGAGCGCCCGGGACCAGCCCTGGAGCGTCGTCTCGTAGGCCGTTCGTCGTGTGAATTCCGCGAGCTGCGCGGACTGAACGAAGAACTGGCGGACGAGTTCGGCCACGCGCCCGAATTCCGCCCGATCTTCCCCCAGGCGGTCGAGTCGCCCGGGGTCGCCGGTTCGCAGCGTCTCGGAGATCACGCCCAACGGGACATTGACCCATCGGTACAGGGCGAGAGTCACCATCCCGATCGTTCCGAGACCGAAAAAGGCGAGCAGCAGAGACCGCTGGCGTCCCTGCTGGTGGACCTGAATGAACCGGTTCGGGACCTGTTCCGATTCGGCGACCGCGAGTGGCGCGCCGTTCCATGTCCGCAGCGTCTCCCGGACTCTAATGACCGTCCAGGGTGTTGCCGGACGTGGGCGCCCGGCCTTGTCCGGCGCGGGAAACAGCCGCACCGTCCCGTTCATCATTGTGGAGAGATCGCGCAGGTATTGCCGGTCCCACACCCGCCCCGCCAGCAAGTATCCTCGGGCGGGTGTTCTTCGTTCAGGGTCGTTGGTGGGCTGAATTGTCGCCCCCCGGACTTCAACCAGGCCGTACCGGCTGGCCATGAAAAAGTGGGAGAAGGGGCCGTGCGCGGTGAGGAACCGCGGGATCGCCGCCGGCGGCGCCGCGGCCGACAGTGCCGGGTACTGGCGGTTGGCGACGGTGTACGTCAGCGAGTAATCCGGGCGGTACACCCACAGCGCATCGACGTCGAAGGTCGAGAGGGCCGTGTCGAGATTTTCGTGCGCCCATTCGCGGTTCCCGGTCTGAACGAACGCTACCATCTCGTCCCAGAACGTGTAATCGACGGAGAGCGCCTGCAACGAGGCGCCCTTGAGCGTCAATAGATGTCCGAAGAACTGCGCCTGCGTCCCCTGGAAGATTTCCGCGTAGGATCGGTTCCTCTGGGTCTCGCCAACGCTGATGGCTCCCGCGCCCAACAAGAAGAGTGCCGTGAACACGGCGATCAGCACGTTGATCTTCGTACGGACGCTTATCGATCGCAGCCGTGCGGGAAGCGGAGGGGCTGTCGCCGTCCCCTCTCGAAGCGCGCGCGTCGCGGTCGCGAGACTCATACGAAGTCCCTCCCTGTAGCTAGCCACGAGAGGGACTTCGGTCCGACCGTCTCCTCGGCAACCCGGCTAACATCCCCGGCGACATCCCGGAATGCCCCGTGGCTTTGCGTCCCCAGGTTGCCCTGGGTTTGCCTTGAGCGAGGTGCCGTTGCGTAGTCGCTCAAGCAGTATGGTAATCGGCAAGAGGCATGGTAGTCGTTAAGTGAAGTTTCTGGTATCGGACATCGGTCTGATTTGACATCCGGCCTACAGATGTGCAGAAAACTTCCAGCAATCCTTCAGCAGGGGCTGACCAGATACGGGGGAAACACGAGTCGACGCGGTGGTGGAAGGCCACTTTGGCAGTCGCGTCTTGTGGGGTAGGAGACCATCAACAGGAGATTGGGGGGAACACGTGAAGAGGCTCATCGTCGCTTGCGCGTTGTCGTTTCTCGCGGGATGTGTCGTTGCCGCCGTGGCATCGCCGGGGGCATACTTTGAAGGCGTGTCCGACATTCAAAATAAGCCCGACTCGTTTAAGGACGGTTATGCGGCGGGCGTGTACGATACTGTGTCCATCTTCGCAAAGGCTGCCGCCAGTGGAAACGGGATCAGCACTCAAAAGACTCTCAGCCTATTCCAGTGTCTAGACTCGCGGGGGGACAAACTGGGACTATTCCGATCCTGGGCCGATGGCGTCTGGGGTGGAGGAGGAAGCGGGTCGGCGGTACAGATGCTCGTTAACCGCTGTTTGTAGAAATCGACACTGCCCCCACCGTGGATGCCGCGAGGCCGGTGCCCAGCGCGTTGAGGCGCCGCCGGCCTTCGCCCGTCATGAGGTGCCGGCGCGTGCGCTAGCGCCGGACGGGCGCGCCGCCGGGGCGGTGAGCCATTGGAATCCGAAGGAGCACACGGCGACGCCGCCGATCCAGGCGAGGAGGGGGCCGGAGAAAAGCAGCAGGACAGTGCATGCGAGCAGAGTGATCGCAGCCGCGTAGCGGAGGGGCGGCCGCAGCAGACGCGTCGCCGCGGCCATCGACAGGATGTAGGTCGCAATAAAGGACGACGTCGACAACGGCAGCAGGTCGGCGAGCGTCCAGGCCCGCGCGTAGGCGACGGCGGCCGCAGCGGCGCAGACCGCGCCGAGGGCGGCGAGCGCGCGACGCGGAGTGCCGGTCGGCCCGGTGACGCCCAGCCAGGCGGGCAACTGCCCGCGCTGAGCGAGGGCGCCGATGAGCCGCCCGATGCCGGCGGTGTAGGCGTTGAGGGGCGCGAACGACAGTACAAAGCCGGCCGCGCCGACGAGGACGGCGGCCACCGGCCCAAAGGCGGCGCCCGCCATGACGCCAAGCGGCGCCCCCGATCCCAGCGCGCGTCCGTACGCGCGGGTGCCGATCGTCGCCACCGCCAGCGCGACGTACAACAGGCCAACGAGCACGACCGCGATCACGCTGGCCCGCGCGATGTCGCGGGCACTTTCGAAATCCGCGGCAAGCGGAGTGATGGCCTCCCATCCGACGAACGCCCAGAACAGCTGCAGCGCCGCCAGGCCGACGGCGCCGGCGCCGTGGGGCGCGAACGGCACGAAGGCCCCCGGGTCGACACGGCCCAAGGTCCGGGCCACGACCAGCACGAGCGCCGCCGCGATCGCTCCGACCGCAAACAACTGCGCCCGAACGCTGACGCGCAGGCCCGCCGCGTTCAGCACAAAGGCGAGCGCAACGAGCCCCGTGCCGAGGGCGAACGCAGCCTCCCGGGAGCCGCCCGCGAGGCTCGCGCCGTACTGCCCGGCGATGAGGGCCGCGACGACGGTTCCGGTCGGTACCTGAGCGAGGAAGATCCATCCGGCCGCGCCACCCCACTGCGCGCCGAACGCGCGCTCGACCGCGCCCGAGAATCCTGCCGCGTCCGGGCGCTGCTGCGACAACGCGGCGTACGTGAGGGCCATCGGGAGCGAGAGCGCAACGAGTCCAAGCCACGCGAGCACCGACGCCGGACCGGCGGTCTCCGCCGCGATCGCCGGGAGGACGAGGACGCCGGTCCCCAGCACCGCCCCGACGTAGAGCGCTACGGCCTGCCACAAGCCGAGTTTGTACGTCATCATCGGCGATTATCGCTCGGAGTTGTGGAGACGGTGAAGGCCCAATTGCAGCCAAAGTGATAAGACCACTTCGATCACCCCGCACACCGCTATGATAGTCTTGTCTGTACCAGCCGATTCGGGTACCACCACAACGCGTGACTCAAGACAGACTACGGGGATGCGGCCGTTCTCGACTATCCGATTCTTGCGGCACATTCGTCGCGAGCGGTGCGATCGTTCATGACTGACTGGCGCGTGGCCAATCTGTTGATCCGCATCGACGGCCATTTGGCCGGGACGCTGCAGCAGCAGCTCTACCGCGAGATCCGGCGGGCGATTCTGGCAGGCGTACTCACGCCCGGTACTCGGCTGCCGTCGTCGCGCGCCCTCGCCGACGATGCGGGCGTGTCCCGCACCACCGTGGTACTGGCGATGGAGCAGTTGACGGCCGAAGGGTATCTCGCGGCGCGCCGGGGTGCGGGCACGTTCGTCGCCGACGATCTGCCGGACGATCTACCGTCCGTGCCTCGCCGCGGACGAGGGAAGCGGGTCGCCGGGCGGCGACCACCCGCCTCCGTCCCGGCGCTCTCCCCCCGGGGCGCGGCGCTCGCGGCGACGCCGCAGGGGGCGCAACGGCTTGGGGGCGCACCGCGGGCGTTCCGGATCGGTACACCCGGCCTCGACCTCTTTCCGGCTCGGCTCTGGCAGCGCCTCGTCAACCGTCGGTGCCGAGCCACGGCCATCGCGGATCTCGACTACGGCGATCCGGCCGGATTCGGGCCGCTTCGCGAGGCCATCGCGGCTCACGTGCAGGCCGCACGCGGCACGACGTGCGGCGCCGATCAGGTGGTGATCGTCGCGGGCGCGCAGTTGGGGCTCGATCTCGTATGCCGCGCCCTATTGGATCCCGGCGAGCAGGCTTGGCTGGAAGAGCCCGGGTATCCAGGCGCGCGGAGTGCGCTCGTCGGAGCCGGTGCGCGGATCGTCCCGGTGCAGGTCGACGGCGAGGGGCTCGACGTCGAGGCCGGCGTGCGCCGCGCAGGCCGGGCGCGTCTGGCGTACATAACGCCCTCGCATCAGTACCCGCTCGGCGTGCCGATGAGCCTGCGCCGGCGGTTAGCGCTGCTCCGCTGGGCCGAGGCCGCGAACGCGTGGGTGGTCGAGGACGATTACGATAGCGAGTTTCGCTACGGCACGCGGGCCGTGCCATGCCTGCATGGGCTGGACAACCGCGGGCGTGTGATTTACATCGGGAGCTTCAGCAAGACGCTCTTTCCGGCGCTGCGGCTCGGGTTTCTCATTGTCCCGCCCCGGATTCACGGAGCCCTGGTCGACGCCCGCCGCGCCGCGGATCAGCACCCGCCCGTACTGGATCAGGGTGTGCTCGCGGACTTCATTTTCGAGGGACACTTCACTCGGCACTTGCGGCGCATGCGCACCGCGTACCGGGAGCGGCTTGGCGCAATGGCTGCGGCACTCGAGCGCTACTGCGGCGGGGCGCTGCGGCTCCGGTCGGTGCATACCGGGTTGCACGCGATCGCCGATCTCGACGGCGCGAGCGCCAGCCGGGTGGCGCGCGAAGCGGCCGCGCGCGGCGTTGAGGTGACGCCGGTGGCCGCGTATTGCGCGAATCCGGCGCGGGCCGCGAACAGCCTCGTCGTCGGCTTCGCAGCGGTTCCTCCCGATGCGCTGCGGGAGGGGGCCCGGCGGCTGGCCGCCGCGATCGAGGCGACGCGCCGTTTGCCACCACGCCGGGCGTGAGGCCCGAGGCGGAGACGCTGTCCGGTCAGACCATCCGTGGCGGGAGCCGGCAGGGCGGGGCATCCGTGCGCCGTGACTTCTGTAGGAGTCCGTTAGCACGGTGATACAAACTTGCCGCCTAAGTCACCTCGCCGTTTGAGACGCAGGGGCCCCCTCCCGTGGACACGAAGGGGTCGTGGAATCGGAGGATTACCATGGGATATGAACTTACGATCGCAGTTGTCGTCGTCGCCTTGCTCCTAGCGTATAACGGGGTCAAGATTGTCCGCGACTACCAACGCCTAGTGGTCTTCCGCCTGGGCCGCACTCTCGGCCCGAAGGGTCCGGGGTTAGTCTACCTAATCCCGATCGTCGACAAGGCGGTCTGGGTGGACCTCCGGGAGGCGTTCCTCGAGATCCCCGCACAGACGTGCATCACCAAGGACAACGCCCCGATCTCCATTGATTTCCTGATCTACTGGAAGGTGTTCGATCCGCAGCGTACCGTCATCCAGGTGGGCAATTTCGCCGGCGCCGCCCAGGGGATCGCCACGACCGGGCTGCGCGCCGTGATCGGCGACCTCAGCCTCGATGACGCCCTGACGAAGCGGGAGCAGATCAACCAGGTCATGCGCGCCAAGCTCGACGAGGTCACGGAGCGGTGGGGGGTCAAGGTGACCACCGTGGAGATCCGCGAGATCACCCCTCCCAAGGATGTCCAGGACGCGATGACGCGGCAGATGTCCGCCGAACGGAGCCGGCGCGCGCTCGTGACCGAGGCCGACGGGAAGAAACAGGCCGCCATCACCATTGCCGAAGGAGAAAAGCAGTCGGCAATTCTAAAGGCCGAGGGCGACCGCCAGGCCGCGATCCTTCGGGCGGAAGGCTTCTCGCTCGCCCTTGGCACGATCTTCAATGTCGCCAAGACCGTGGACATGAATACGATGAGCCTCCAGTACCTGGAGGCCCTGAAAGCCCTCGGAGCGGGCCCCGCCACGAAGTTGGTGTTCCCGATGGAGTTCACTCGGCTGCTCCAACCATTCGTGGATGGGGGGCGTGGGATTCCGCCGCAGCGGACGCCGTAACTGCCCCGAGATCGCCAGCATCAGCGAGACCGTGATCGCTGGGAGTATGTGCCAAGGCCATTGACTGTTCGTGTCGCCAGCAGTATGATGATTGTGCTGATGCGCACCGTTTGCGGCCCGGCTTGTCACCGGGCCGTGTTCTTTTCACGCGTGAGGGTCACCTGTGCTGGACGACGTCGCTGCGGGGCACCACAGTCAACGGCCCCTCCAGGTGGCGGATCTCGAACCGGTGCACCTTCCCTTCCCGCCAGCAGCGAAATGAGATCCGGGCCTGTCCTACCTCAAGGTGTTCGACTTCAATCGAGGTCAGCCAAGGCGGCAGATCGGGCGCAAGGTAGAGACACTCTTGGGCGGCGTCGCCGCGAAGGCCGAGGATGGCCTGTAACAGGAGGAACGCGCTTCCGGACGCCCACGCCTGGGGAATGTTGACGCCTAGGTACTGGACGGGGAACCCAAGCGCTTTTCGCTGGTGCCCCGACATGAGCTCCGGCAGCCGGTAGCCTTGGAACAGACCGGCGGCGTCGAAAATGCCGCGTGCAATCTGGCTCACCGCGGCGCCGTACCCGTAGCGTTTGCAGCCGGCGGCGATGAGGGCATTGTCGTGCGGCCACACGGCGCCTCGCTGATAAGCGAACGGGTTGAACGCCGGATGGGAGGCACTGAGCGTTCGGATGCCCCAGCCGCTCCACATGTCGTCAGACAGCAGCCGGCTCACCACGCGGCCCGCTCGGGCCGGGGGGACGATTCCCGACCAGAGGCAGTGGCCGGCATTGCTGACGACACTCGCGATGCGCCGCTTGTCGGCGTCGAGGCCAAACGCGTACGTTCCTTCGTCCTCCATCCAAAAGGCCTCGTTGAACCGTTCGAAAAGGACATCGGATTCGGCGCGCAGACGCGCGGCGCGCGACTCCTGCCCCACGGACGCAAATAGGGCCGCCATCCGCTGCTTCGCGTCGTAGACATAGCCTTGAAGTTCGCAGAGCGCGATGGGCGGTTCCACAGGGCGCCCGTCGTCGTAGACGATCCCATCGCCAGAATCCTTCCATCCTTGGTGCTTGATGCCACGGGGGGAGCGTGTCCGGTATTCTTGAAAGCCGTCGCCGTCTCGGTCCCCGTAGCGGTCCATCCAGTCTAGACAGCGCTCTGCCGCGGGCAAGTACGCGTCCAGCAGCGCGCGGTCGCCGGTCCACGCGTAGGTTTCGTGGAGCAGAATGGGGTAGAGCAGCGTGGCGTCCGCGCTCCCGTAATAGGGTGTGTGCGGGATCTGCCGGAACCGGGCCAGTTCGCCGACCCTCAACTCGTGCAGAATCTTGCCGGGGTCGGCGTCACGAAAGTCATCGACCTGCGTCGCCTGGTACGCCGCCAGCTTCTCCAGGGCCCCGAGGCTGAACGATCGGTCCATGCTGAGCGTCTGCAGCCCGGCGATGATGCTGTCTCGGCCAAACAGCGCCACGAAGTACGGCGCGCCGGCCGCGATGACGCTGGGCGTTCCCGGGCCGTCGCTTTCCATCAATAGGGAGACGAGGTCCTCAGCCGCCTGGCGCACCGTGCGTGTCATCGTATCGTCACTGGAGCGTACATGTGTGACGGCTGCGCGCCAGCGTGTCTCAAACTCTGTGCCGTTTTCTCCCGCCTCATAACACCGGTCCGGCGGGGCGAAGGCGATTCCATCGACTTCGGGTATCAGGTGGGCGCAGAGGTGCCAAATTTCCTCGGGCTGGAGGATAAAGTCGAATTGCAGTCTGGATCCCTGCCACCGGCCCGGGGTGGACTGTCGTTCGAGCTGATAGGTAAATCCGGCCCGGTAGCCGTCCCGCACGTATACCGCGTGCAGGCGCTGATGCTCGGCGTCCCACTCCGTCGAAATCGTACGCCGAATTCTGGGATGATGCCCCCGCACCTCAAACAGATCGGCAAAGTCGGTCCCGAGCTCGATCTCCAGCGTGAGCTCTACCGGGACGCGCTGGTAATTGACTAGGTCCAGGTCTTCATGGACCCCGCCGGAGACGGCCCGCTCGACAGAAAGCCCCACCACGTGTTTCGGGATCGGCCCGGACGCGCTCAGCAGCGCGGGATTGGCGAATTCGAACCGCGCAGCAGAGTGCGATAAAGGAGACGAGGTCACTAGGGACCATTTCCGCCCGTTGATCTTGTAGCGGTAGTGCGAAAGAAACCGGACATCGTGGGTGAACAACCCCTGTTCCGCGGTCCCTTTGACGACCCCGTCCAGCGCGCTGACCATGAAGGTCTGTCCCCGGTTGATGGTGATGACATCCGGACCGACCTTGATCCCGGTGAGCACCGTTCACACCTGCACTCGTCACGACGTGGGACCGTTGCCCCAAGATCTTGTTGAGGGACGTACCGGGTCTCCTCCAGGGAGTGACTCTACCAAGATTCTCTTGTGTATCCGCCTGCGAAGGAGTACGGTGAGTATGCCTCCTGTTTCTCGTGTCCTCGAACCTTTCCCCGGACATTGGTCGGCTCTTCGGAGGAGAAAGCACGGTGCACACATGTCCACATCATCTCCGGACCTGCATGTCGGCGGCCTCGAGTGGGTGAGCGAACGGACCAACGAAGCCATGGTGGTTCGTCCCGTCGGAGAGGTCAACGCGGCCGCCATTCCCGTCCTGTGGTCCAATCTGAGGGCACTGCGTGAGGACCACCTCAACGTCATCGTCGACCTGAAGGCGATCCCGCGCGTCGATCCTGATGGGATGCGTGCGTTGCTGGATATGCATCAGCTGTTCATTCAGTGCGGACAGCGGCTCGTGTTCGCGGCGCCGAGTCCCGTCGTGCGCGCGCTTCTCGAAGCCGAGGGGCACGAGCAGGCGATGCCCATCTTCGTCTCCGTTGCCGCGGCGCTCGCGACGTTTCGCTCGCCCGCTCGCGCCGTCTCCTGATTCGGGAGCTACCGCGCCGCGGCGGCGAACGGCCCGTCAATCACCGTGGCACAAGGGGATGGTCGTCGTGTTCGACCAAGGCTGCAATACTTCGAAGGAAAAGAGGAGTACCAATGAAGATTGCTCAGGTTGCCCCACTTGCTGAAAGTGTGCCGCCGCGGTTCTATGGCGGCACTGAGCGTGTCGTCTCCGGCCTAACGGAGGAGCTCGTACGGCGAGGCCATGACGTCGTGCTCTTTGCGAGCGGGGATTCAGAGACATCTGCGGAGCTGGTGGCATGCTGTCCGGAGGGCCTGCGGCTGAACCCCCACATGCGGAATCACGTCGCATATACGATGATCGAGTTGGGAAAGGTCAGCGCGCGGGCACGGGACTTTGACATCATTCACAATCATCTTGATTACCTCGCCATGCCGACGGCCCGCCAGATCCGGACGCCGATGGTCACAACGCTCCACGGGCGCCTCGATCTCGCGGAGCTCCAGGACGTGTACGCGGAGTTTTCCGACCAGTACCTCGTGTCGATCAGTAACGCTCAGCGACGCCCCATTCGCCATGCTCGGTGGGCGGCGACCGTCTATAACGGGATCGACCTGAGACACTTCACGTTACGGCAGGGCTCAGGCGGCTACCTTGCTTTCTTAGGACGGATTTCGCCGGAGAAGGGTGTCGACCGGGCGATCAAAATTGCCCAGGCCGTGGATATGCCGCTTCGGATCGCCGCAAAAGTCGACCCGGTCGACGACGAGTACTTCAAGGCGAAGATCAAACCGATGCTATGCGATCCCCGGGTGGAATATATCGGCGAAATCGACGAAATGCAAAAGGACGAGTTTCTGGGCAACGCGTTTGCCTATCTCTTCCCGATCGACTGGCCGGAGCCGTTTGGGATGACGATGATCGAAGCGATGGCCTGCGGCACGCCGGTGATCGCCATGAACCTTGGGTCCGTGCCGGAGGTCGTGGTCCACGGTCAAACAGGATTTGTCTGTCGCTCGCAGGCAGAAATGATCGACGCGGTCCAGAGAATAGACAACCTCTCCCGGGCCGCCTGCCGGACCCATGTGGAGAACCACTTTTCTGCGCGCCGTATGGCCGAAATGTACGAAACCGCATACCGCACCGTCGTCGCAGATAAGCTAGGCCACGCGGGACGCGGCGCACGGAGGAGCAGCCACGCCGCTGTCGGCGACGTGGCTCGGGGCCTGGCCGGAATCCGGCACGGCGCCCCACTGGCGCGGCGTACGGATACCGTCACAGACTTAGTTTAGTCTAGGACTCTATGGCTGATAGACCCAGTCTGCGCTGCCGCCCTGTCCGACGATATACACGCCATCCGAGGTAACTCCGGACGCCCATGTCTCGCCGCCCTTCGACGCGCCCGGAACGGGGATTTGGTTGCAGACCGGGTGGTTGACTGAACCTTTAGTCCAGGGGCCGCCATCCACCCAATAAGCGTACCCTGACACAGTGCCCGTGAAGGCTACCCCGACGATCCGACCACCGTCGCTGATGCCATGAATACGGCCGCCAATCGCGCCGGAACAGGTCAGGGTAGCCACAGAACTGAGCGGTATGACCGTCACCTGCGGCGCAGCCTGTCTCGCCGCCTTCAGGTCAGCGAGGTTGAGCACAAACCCTTGATCTTTTCCACTCGCATCCGGATAAGAACCCACGATTACACTAGCGGGGTCGGCGCCATCCACGCCTCTGGCAGTGCCGCTCCCGGCCACTGAAATGTCGAACGAAATCCAACTCCCGCTGACGATCGTCGGACTAGCGCTGGTATTGACTTGGACGGCGAAGGAGTGCGATGTCTTTCCTTTGTTGGTGAGGTAGGATCCCACCACCCACGCGATGCCGCCAGTTGAGACGGTAATTCCGTTTGGATGCTGGCCATAGGCGTTGGCGTCGCCGGAAAGGTTAGCCGCCTTGAAGGAAAGGACATTCCCTTGCGGGTCCATCACAAAAGCAGGCCGCGTTGTATCTGAGGCCTCATAAATGCCGGTCATAAAACCGTCCGGGCTAATGGCCTGCGGAAACACTGAGGTGGCGCCTGGTATGCTGACATTATTTCCACAGGAACTCGTAATGAAGGCGACGTTCGCCTTGAATCCGAGGTAGGTCCTGCTTACATCTTGAAACCCCACAATAGAATACGTCGGGGAGGTTCCATTGACGCCGAAGACCTGGCCGCAACTAAAAGATGTAATGGTTCCCAACGCGGCAGACGGAACGATAAGAGCAAAAGCGATACCTAGTGAAGCGAGCAACAGAGCACCGGTCTTGAGCCACCGCGCCATACCAATATGCTCGCGGCATCGACTAGGTTTTGCGGAAACAAGGGCAGAGACGTGCTGAACCAAACCACGTATCAAGCCCATAGACTCCCCCCTCGATTCTATTCGGACCAGTCGTGTTCAGGAGCGGCTGCGGACGACAACAAGTGTGGGACAACGCTACGAACAAGAAACGATTGAAATAGGCAATTCTGGAAAACCCAGCGGCACATCGTTCCTCATTGGTGTCTAGAGTTCCTACCGAAGTCCCCTTTGCTCTTATGGGTGCTGGCAAGGATAGATAGAGGGCCGGAAAACCCCCGGCCCCCGCAACCCGTTCAGATTCCTTATCAGCGGCCCGCTCTCAGGTTGTCGAGCGGACTGGCCCTCCTGAATTTCCGACTCACGTCCGGCTTCGCTAGATGAGCATAACGAAGGGCCATCGCGAGGCTTTCGTGGCGCAAGACTTGCCTGACCAGTTCCAAGTCCCCCGTCTGTTTCAGTATCGACGTAGCGGCGTAATGTCTGAGTGCGTGGGGACCAACCTTCCGGCTCAGGCTAGCACGAACGGAAAGACGGTGGAGGATGTGGGGCCCGTGGGAACGGCTGAGTGCCCGCCCCTGCTAGTCGCAGAACAGGAAGTCCTCAAGCATCGCATCCGTACGGCTTCCAAGCCACGAGCGCACAACCTGGGCCGTCTCTGCACCGAAGAAACCAACACCATCCGTCTGACCCTTGCCACCGCGCACCGACAGGGTTCGGGCGTTGAAGTTTACGTCTTCGATCCTCAGTCTCAATGTCTCACTGATTCGTAGACCGGAGTCGGCGAGAAGAGAGACTAAGGCGCGGTTCCTACGGCCTTCGAAGGTCTCGTCACAGGCCGCGAGGAGCCGTCCGATTGTGTCGTCTTCGGGGACCCTCGGGAGAGTCTTGGGGCACCGCATTTTGATGCCCCTGGTCGGTGCCTCAGTGAGCAGTCCGGTTTCGACGCACCAGCCGAAGAAGGCGCGATGGCAGCGATAGTGCTGGTGGACGGAGACAGCCTTCATCCGAGTTTGCAGAGCAGTTAGGTACTTCTGAACGACAAGAGGCGTAACGTCAGCCAGCACGGTTACGCCAGTTTCCCGTTGGAGCCGGCTGAGGTTAGCCTTGTAGATTGCGACTGTTTGACGGGAGCAGTTTGCGACCTGCCTAGTCAGTAAGAAAGATTGCTGAACATCTGACCACGCCTGAGCGTCTGCTTTTTCTGGCTGTTCTGGCGACGCAGAATCGCTAGAACCCTTGATTTTATTGGGCTGGAGCGGGAAATGGGATTCGAACCCACGACCCTCTGCTTGGGAAGCAGATGCTCTACCACTGAGCTATTCCCGCTCGCCTATAGAGCCGGTCTACGACACTTCCTATTATAGCCCCTTCCGTTCTCGCGCGCGGGTATTGACATGCCCACGTGTGGTCTGGGATGTAGGCCGGCTACGTAGGGTTACCGATCCGGTATTCAGAAAACGGCTCGCCGCGCCGCATGCAGCGAACGCGCGTGAGGCGCCCCCCGATCAGCGACTCGAGCCACCGGTGCACCATGTCGCACACTTCGGCGTGCTTGACCGCGAGGCGCATCACCGGACAGTTGTGCTCGCGCAGCAGCTGCTCGCCGGCTTCCGAGGTTAGCACCGGCATGAAGCCGCGCTCGGCGAGAATTTTTCTCACCTCTTCGAGCCGCTCGCGGCCGCTCAGCCGGACTACCCGCGG
>DASSJF010000007.1 GCA_035691305.1 bacterium | reverse complement strand
GGGCCACCGCGGCGCGGCCGGTCACGGCCTCGATCCGGCGGATCCCCGCGCCGACAGACCCTTCGCTCGCAATCAGGAAGAGACCGATCTCCGCGGTCGTCCGGACGTGGGTGCCGCCGCACAACTCGCGGCTGTAGCCGTTCACGCCGACGACGCGCACCTCATCCCCATACTTCTCGCCGAAGAGCGCCATGGCGCCCGAGGCGACGGCCTCGCGGTACGGTTTGATCTCGGTCGTCACCGGCTGCGCGGCCAGCACCAGTTCGTTGACGCGTGTCTCGATGCGCTCCCGCTCGTCCGCCGTGAGCGCGCGCACGTGCGCGAAGTCGAACCGCAGGCGGTCCGGCGCAACCAACGATCCCGCCTGCCGCGCGTGCTCGCCCAGCACCTCGCGCAGCGCGGCGTGCAGCAGGTGGGTCGCCGTATGGTTGCGCGTGATATCGCGCCGGCGTGACGCCTCCACGATCAGGCGCACGGCGTCGGACGTGCGCAGCGTCCCCGAGGTCACGCGGCCGTAGTGAACCGTGAGGCCCGGAACCGGGCGCTTCGTGTCCTCGACCGTGACGACGGCGGCGGGGCCGCCGTTCTTGTCCAGGACGCGGATTTCACCGGTGTCCCCCACCTGACCGCCGGCCTCCGCGTAGAACGGCGTGCGATCGGTGACCACCTCCACCGGCTCTCCGGCCTTGGCCGCGTCCACCCAGCGGCTGCCGTCGGAAACCGCCAGCACCCGGGCGTCGGCCGTAAGACCGTCGTACCCGACAAACTCGGTGGGCGTGGTGAACTCTCGTGCGCGCTCGTAGTGGGCGCGCTGCGCCAGGTTGTCGGCGAAACCGTCCGTGGCGCGCGATCGGGCCTTCTGCCGGGCCATTTCCTCGGCGAAGCCCGCTTCGTCGATCTCGAGCCCGTGCTCGCGCGCAACGTCGCGGGTCAGGTCGGGCGGGAACCCGTACGTGTCGTAGAGGCGAAAGACGTCGGCGCCGGGGATCACGCGCCGCGAGGCTCGCTTGACCTCTGCGATCACATCGTCCAGCCGGCCGAGCCCCCCCTCGAGCGTCTGATCGAACCGGGCTTCCTCCGCGCCGAGCACGTTGTGGACGAACGCGCGCTGGGCCACGAGCTCCGGATAGACCGGACCCATCGTCGCCGTCACGGCGTCCGCGAGGGCGCCGAGCACCGGTTGGGTCGCACCGGCCCGCCTGGCGAACCGTACCGCGCGGCGAATGATCATGCGCAGCACATACGCCCGGCCTTCGTTGCCCGGGACGACGCCGTCCGCGGTGAGAAACGTCATCGCCCGCCCGTGGTCGGCGAGGACACGATACGCGACCGCGTGCGCGGCGCGCTCTGCCGCGGTATGCCCGAGCACGGCCTGGATCCGGTCCAGGATCGGCAGGAAGAGGCTGGTGTCGTAGTTGGTGGGCACCCCCTCGATCACCGAGGCGATGCGCTCGAGTCCCATCCCGGTGTCCACGCCGGGGCGAGGCAGCGGGGTGCGAGTCCCGTCCAGCGCCTGCATGTACTGCATGAACACGAGGTTCCAGATCTCGAGCCAGCGGCCGCAGTTGTTGTCCAGCCGGACGCTGCAGTCCGGACGCCCGCACGTGCACGCGGCCGCGCCCCCATCGTAGTGCAGCTCGCTCGTCGGCCCGCACGGCCCGACGTCGCCCATCATCCAGAAATTGGTCGTCTCCCCCATCCGCAGTACGCGCGCGTCCGGCACGCCGAGCGCCGCCCACGCGGCCGCGGCCTCGTCGTCGCCGGCGAGCACCGTGAGCACGAGGCGATCCGGCGGTAGGCCGAGGGTCCGGGTCGCAAACTCCCAGGCGAACGCGATCGCCTCGCGCTTGAAATAATCGCCGAAGCTGAAATTGCCGAGCATCTCGAAGAAGGTGTGGTGCCGCGGGGACGGCCCGACGTTTTCGAGATCGTTGTGCTTGCCGCTCACCCGCATGCACTTTTGCACCGAGGTCGCGCGGCGGTACGGCCGGCTTTCGAGGCCGAGAAACACGTCCTTGAACGGGACCATGCCGGCGTTGGTGAACAGGAGCGTCGGATCGCCCGCCGGCACGAGCGAGGCGCTCGGCACCCGGGTGTGGCCGTGTTCCTCGAAGTAGCGGAGGAAGGCCTCGCGGATCTCGACCCCGGTCATGGCCGCGGCGGGGCGCCCTCGCCGTCCGCCGCGGCCAGCAGCCGCTCGGCTTCCACGACCGCCCCGTCGATGCCGTCGACGGCGCGGTCGATGAGGTCCGAGGTGATGACGAGCGGCGGCTCGATCCGGATCACCTCGGGCTTGTTCAACGTGTAGAAGGTGATCACACCCCGGTGCCCCGCCTCCGCGGAGACCAGCAGCGCGTAGTCGCTGTGCGTGAACTCCACCCCGATCATGAGGCCGCGGCCGCGGACGGCGCGGACGATCCGGGGATGCCGTGCCTGCACGCCACGAAGGCGGTCGAGGAAGCGCACGCCGAGCGTCTCCGCGCGATCCGCCAGGCGCTCCTCCACCAACACGTCGAGCGTCGCGATCGCCGCCCGGCAGGCGAGCGGATTCCCGCCGAAGGTCGAGGAGTGCAGGTACGGATCCCGCCGGAACTGGTCCCACAGGCGCGGCCGCGCAACGAACGCCCCGATCGGCACGACGCCGCCGCCGAGGGCTTTGGCGACGGTCATGATGTCGGGGGTGACGTCCTCGTGCTCCACGCAAAACAACCGGCCGGTCCGGCCGAGCCCGGTCTGGATCTCGTCGGCGATCAGCAGGATCCCGCGGCGATCGCAGAGGTCCCGCACGGCGCGCAGGTAGCCGACCGGCGGAACGATCACGCCGGCTTCGCCCTGGATCGGCTCGAGGATGACCGCGGCGGTTTCCGGCCCGACCGCGGCCTCCAGCGCGGCGAGATCCCCGAACGGCACGTGCGTGAACCCGGGGACCAGCGGCTCGAACGGCCGCCGGTAGTGCTCGCGGCCGGTCGCCGACAGGGCCCCGAAGGTCTTCCCATGGAACGCGTCGCTCATCGCGACGATCCCGGGCCTCCCCGTTGCCAGGCGCGCGAGTTTGAGCGCGCCCTCCACGGCCTCCGCGCCGCTGTTGCAGAAGAACGAATACTGGAGATCGCCGGGGGTGAGGCGGCCGAGGCGTTCGGCCAGCTCGGCCTGCGGCGCACTCGGCATGGTGCGCACGGACATCGGAATCCGGTCGAGCTGCTCGCGCACGGCCGCGAGCACGCGCGGGTGGCGGTGACCGATGTTGAAGATCGCGGGACCGCACGCGCAGTCGATGTAGGCGCGGCCGTGCACGTCCCAAACGAAGCAGCCCTCAGCCTCCCACTCCACGGTCTCGGTGCCGCCGAACCGGTAGAGCCGCGCCAGACCGGGGTTGAGGTAGTGCCGGTAGCGTTCCAGGGTGTCGCGGACGAGGCGGTCCCGGGCCTCGCCGGGCGGGAGGCCGCGGGGCCCCGGCGGCGCGGCCGGACCCCTTGCGGGGTGGTCGACCATCACGCCGTCACGCCGGACCGCCCGGCGCTGTGTCCGTCCTCCGGCGCGGCGGCCTGTTGGAGCGCCACCCGGGCGCGCTCGACGACCTGGCGCGTCTCCTTATATTTGATCCGGTCGAGGGCGTCCGCGATCGTCACCCACTCGCAGCGGACGAAACCTTCCTCGCGCTGCGGATGCGGTTCCTCACCGCCGAGGAACTCCATGAGATAATAGTGGACCGTCTTGTCGTAGTGGGTATCCTCGGCCTTCCAGAAGAACATGTAGTGCTCTTCGCCGAGGTCGGCGACGATCCGAACGTTGCGGAGCCCGGTCTCCTCTCCGACTTCGCGAACCGCAACACCGTCCGGCGTTTCGCCCTGCTCGATGGTCCCTTTGGGCAGCATCCATTTGCCGGTCTCATGCTGCAGCAGCAGCACGCGGACGTCCGGCTCTCGGGAACCGGGCGCGCCCGCCGCGGCTTCTGCCGCGGCACGGGTATCCGGCGCGGACACTCGCAGAAACACCACGCCGCCGGCGCTGCGGGCGTGCTTCATCCTGCGATGTGACTCCCGCGCCATACCCCTCCCGGAACGCATACGTCACGGCAAACCGCGCCGCCGCGCCGGACCTTCCGCACGGCGCGGCAGGGCGACGAGGAAGGAAACGCCTAGTGCCGCTTGTTACGCCGGGCGGCGCGCCGACGGCGCTTCTGGCTGGGTTTCTCGTAGTGCTCGTGGCGCTTCGCGTCGGTGAGGATGCCCGACCGCTTCACCTGGCGCTTGAACCGCCGCAGCGCGCTGTCGAGCGTCTCGTCCTTGCCGATTCGAACTTCCGTCAACCTGGCACCCCCAGGCGCACCGTAGGCCGGCCAATAATAGGCACATTATACACTGAACCCAAAGGAAATTGGAGCGCACTTCCCGCCGCGGACCCTCGACGGCGTTCGTCCTCTCTCTATGGAGCGCCCCAAATACTCAGTTCGAACGGTTGTCCCCCTCAAACTGAAGTGGGACGCTTAAAATTACTATTTTCCGCGGTGCCACTCGGGGGAGGCAGGCGGCTGAAACCGTCTGGCTGGCTGTTGGTGTGTCCTGCAGCGGTCCGCCGCGTGTCACTCTCTCCGGCGGCCGTCAGACCATTGCTCCCCATTGTTGGGACCGATGACCGCTGATTCAGTCGATGAGGTGCGGTTGACCGTCGCGGACGCGATGGTGGTGACGGCCGAGTCCGTGAACAGCCACGATACCGTGGCCACCGCCACCAAGAAACTGACGCGACACCACCTCACGGCGCTTCCGGTCGTCGAAGACGGCCGCGTCGCCGGCTTGGTTACGCCGCAGCAACTCCTCGCGGCGGCTCCGTATCGGCTCGTCGTCGACGTGATGACGCCCGGGATTACCCCGGTCCCCGCGGACCTGCCCCTGGTGCAGGCCTATGCCGCCATGACAAGGCAGCGGCTCGACGTCCTGCCGGTCATCGAGGACAACGAGCTGGTCGGGCAGATCTCCGCGGCGAACATCCTGCGCAAACAGGGCCAGCAGAGCGACCCGCTCACCGGCCTGCCGTCCGCCGCCGCGCTGCGGGCCTGGGCCTCGGCGGCCCTCGCGCACGGCCACGAGGTGTCGGTGCTCTTCATCGACCTCGACAATTTCGGCATCGTCAACAAGACTCTCGGCCACGTCGCGGGGGACGATATGCTCGTCGCGGTCGCGGAATTGCTCGGCGGTCTCGTGCGCGACCGAACGGACATGCTGTGCCGCTACGGCGGCGACGAGTTTGCCATTGCGACCACCCGGCGCGAACCGGAAGCACGCGAACTGGCCGAGCGGATCCAAGCCGCGGTCGTGCTCCCCACCGACTTGACCAGCGGACTCAACCGGGTCACCGCCAGCATCGGCCTGAGCGGCGGGCGACGCACCGAGGGCCGCACTCGCGCGCATCTTGGGGCCACGATCGACGATCTGCTCACGCTCGCCAGCCGGGCCTCAACGGCCGCCAAGGACGCGAAGCACACCGCCGAGTCGACCGCGCGTCTGAGCACCGCGAACGGCGAAACGCGGTGGACGGCGGTCCCGCCGGCGGACACCGTTCAACAGGCGCGCCTCCGCCTGGTCGATGTGACCATTCGGAGCGATGAAGCGGGCAGTGAGGTTGCCGTCGTGCTGCGGTTAGGCGCCCGTGAAAGCACCGGTCGCGCCGCCGGACGTGTGCACGGCCAAGGCATCTTCTTCCTGGCCGCGGAGGCGACGCTCGATGCCCTCCGGTTGACTGCCGGCGAGGAGCACGTCTACACTCTCGAAGAGTTCACCGAAGTGCCGACCGCGGTCGACAAACTGGCGGTCGTCGTTCTCGCCAACCGATCAAACGGCGCAACCTCATTCATCGGAAGCGCTCGAGCGCCCGATTTGACGCACGCGGTCGTCAAGGCGGTCCTCGACGCCCTCAACCGCCCGCTGAGCAGGACCCTGGCGCAACGCCTGGCCGGTCAGACCGCGTAGCCGCGCCGGCTCTCAGAACGCGAGAGCCTCGTCCTGGTCCGAAAGCAACAGGGTCGCGAGGGCGGCATCGTCGCGCCCGGCGCGCCGGCGTTCTTCGTCGTCCGCGCAGAGCAGCTGCTGGTACACGCCGAACGCCTCGGTCGAGATCACCTGCCGCAGACTCGCTTCGAGCGCGAGCTTCCGAAAGAAGATCTGTTCCTGGGAGATCTTGCGGTACAACCAGATGGTGTGTTCCCGCATCTGACGTATCTTTCGCTGGGTGGCGAAGCCGAGATCCCGCCGCTCCGCGACGTCGACGAGTCGCCGGTAGCACCGTCGGAGCTCCTGCGCCAGGCCGGCAAACTCCCGCGTCAACGTCTCCACCGGCATCCGGCGGCCCTCGCGCACGATGTGCAGCACACCGGCCTCTATCGCGCTGAGTGTGACGACCAAATCCCCTACATCCTGAGCCGCCCGCTCGGCGCTTGGTGCCGCGATCTGCACGGTGAGGTCCCCCCCCATCGCCATGGCTTCTCGCGACGTCATCGGTTCCGGCTCACCGGTGCTCCCGCGCCGCGGCCTCTCAGACCCCAGGCCAGCGCCGCCGCCGTGGTCAGCACCTCGGTTGCGATCCCCCACGGCGGGTAAGCGGTCAGATGCGGAAACACCACGCCGGCCGCTCCTTCCACATATGCTTTGATCCCCGGAGCGTCCGGGAGGAGGGCGGCCAGCGCCGCGGCGAACGGCGCCCAACTCCCTGCCGACCACACCAGGATTCCGCACAGCGCCAGGCCCAACGCGGTGTCGACCGCCGCGCTCAGATTCGGCCCGTTGATCCAGCCGATGTCGATATGGGGCACCGTATCCAACACAAAATGGCTGGCGAATGCAGCGGGCAGCGCGAGCGCGGGCCGCCGGACGCGGGCACCGATCGCCGCGCCAACGACAAGGTGCGGCGTGAGATCCAAGACCTCACACGGATTTCGCGGACGCCCACGCGACCCACCGGGTGACTCCGGTCGTCAACAGCACGGCGAGAGGAAACGCCGCTACGATCGGGCCGGCGAGCACAAGCCCGACCGCGCTTGCTCCCGCCAGCCCCGTCGCTCCGTAGAGCCAGAAGGCGGTTTGACGAGCCGACCAGCCGGCATTCAAGAGCCGGTGAGGCAGATGGTCCTTCCCCGTTGAGGTCATGAGGCGCAGCGGATTCCGGAGGCCGTTGCGATAGCGCCGGACGTGTACAAGCAAGAAGTCGCCCACCGGGACTCCGAGCAGCAAGATCGGCGCGATCCAGCTGACCAGCGCGGCGTGGTGTTCGCGCGACGGGATCAGGGTGCCCGGGAGTGCGGCGACAAGGAACCCCAACATCAGACTGCCGTTATTCCCGAGAAAGATGCGCCCGGACGAAAAATTATAGGGCAGGAACCCCAACACCGCCCCGGCCAGCGCGGCGGCGGCGACTCCGACGCCGGGACGCGCCCAGAAGACCGCCAGCGGGATGAGCATGAGGGCGGTCACAGCCACGGTGCCGGCGGCCACGCCGTCGGCGCAGTCGAAGCAGTTCAGCGCGTTCGCCACCCCCAAGATCCAGAGCACCGCGAGGATCTCGCCGGCGTACGGCCACGGCAATTGGGCGTTGACACCGCCAAGGCGAACAACGGTCACCACCACCGCCGCCTCGAGGCCGAGCTTCCACGCGCCCGCATTGCGCAGATCGTCAAGAAGGCCGATCACGCTGAACGCCGCCGCGCCCGCCAGCAACAACATCATCTGGTCCAGCCGCCCCGGCCTGATGTCCACGGCGGTCGAAGCGGCAAACGCGACGAACACTGCGAGCCCGCCGAGCCGCGGCGTCGGGCGGCGGTGAATCTTGCGCTCGGACGGAAAGTCCAGCACACCCAGACGCTCCCCGAGCCATCCGCTTACGGGGGTGAGGATCAGCGAGATTCCAAGGGCGCTCAGGAAGCCGAAGAGGTAAGGAGCCGTTGTTCTGTCTCCTTTCTGGTGAAGACCGCGACGGCCGCGCGAAGAACGATCTCGGCCTGGTCGTCGGTCAGGGACGGGTACAGCGGTAAGGAAAGCGCCGTTGCGGCCGCGTGCTCGGTACGGTCGAAGCCCCTCTGCCCGAGCAGGGCGTGCAGCGGTCGGGGCACCGGGGGCTTGCATTCAACGCCGAGCTCGCGCAGCGCGCGGGCGGCCTCCGCCGCGCCGCGGATGCCGACCACGTACCGGTAGTAGATGTGCGACCGCTGCGGCAGCGGGTACGGCAGCACGAGCGGCAGGTCGCGGAGCGCCGCGTGGTATCGGGCGGCCAACGCGCGGCGGCGGACGAGGAACGCGGAGAGCCGCCCGAATTGACTCAAGCCGAGCGCGGCCTGCATATCCGTCATCTTGTAATTGAACCGGACCGGAAGGGCGCCGCGGCCGTCGTAATCTCGAAGATCACGCGCCCGCCTCAGCACCACCTCGGAGTTCGAGAGGAGCATGCCGCCTTCGCCCGTGGTGATGACCTTGGTGGCGTAAAACGAGCACACGGTAATGACGCCGGCGCCGCCGGCGGGCCGCCCCTGGTATGTCGCGCCCAGGGATTGGGCACAGTCTTCAATCACCGGCACGCCGAGATCGCAGAGCGCGTCCAGATCCGCCGGCACTCCGAACATGTGGGGAACGATCATCGCCCGGGTGCGGCTCGTGATCAGGCGGCCTGCCTCTCGCGGGCACATGGCGTATTCACCTTCGGCCAGGTCCACGAGGCGGGGGGTCGCGCCGACGTGCCGGACTGCGTGCAGCAGCGCGACGCATGTGTACGACGGCAGAAGCACTTCGTCTCCCGGACCGACGTCGAGCGTCAGCAACGCCAAGTGCAGTGCGGCGGTCCCGGAATTTGTCGCCACACCGCCGCGCCGCCCGAGATAGCCTGCGACGGCGGCCTCAAAGTCCGCCACCACGCTGCCCTGAGCCAGGTGTCCGGATTGAAGCACCCGGGCGACGCCGTCAACGTCCTCCGGCCCAATCGTCGGACGGGAATGTGCGATCATAGCACGACGCGGTGGCACTCGAAGGCCTCGGCGGCGTCCACCGCGATATTGGCACCGCGGAATCGCGCCAGATATTCGACGTTCTTGATGCTTCCGGGGTCCGGAAGCCGGCGCAGCTGCGACCTATGGCAGGCGAGGGCATCCAGCTTGACGGACAGGTACTCCGAAATATCGACGTAGAGGTCCGGACGAAACCCGTCGCCCCAGCCCAACTGCGCGGCGTCGCAGGCGAGGACCATGTTGATGAAGGGCTTATCGCCCCGCAGGTGCGGGCGGCACGCCGCGAAGCCGGCCTTGAAGACGGCTTCGTGGTCTTGATTATAGGAAGGATGCGGAAGGATCAGCGCGGTCGGCCGCACCTTGTCGATGGCGTATTGAGCGTCCCGTTCGAACAGCGCGATGAGATCCCGCCGGGGGATCGCATCCAAGCGCAGGTGCGTCTTCGCGTCCCGGAACAGCACTTCGTACCCGTCGACCTTGAGGAGGTCCATGGAAGCCCGCAGCTCAGCTTCCCGCGTCTCGGCGGCAACCGTCGGTGCCTCCGATTTGTAGTGCTGCAGGTCGCCGACGGACACCACAATGACGTGCACGCTGCCGCCGGCGGCCTTGATCTTCGCGATTGTCCCCGCGCACCCGTATGCCTCGTCGTCCGCGTGGGGGGCGATCACGAGGGCGCGCTGCGAAGCCCAGAAATCGCGTGTTTCAGGGACCGCGCACGACCCGCCCATGTATCGAAGTATAAGAGAGGCGGTCGGCGGCGGTGTCCCTGAGGAGGGATGAAGCGGAAGTATCCTTCGGATGAAACGCACGCAGGCCCGCGTACGATCGGTCGGCAGGGCACCGTGCCTCCCGTGCCTCCCGGGGACCGGGAAACATCGAACGATCCGGATATTTCATCCTTTTGATCGCAGACTGCCGGTTCCGCCGGGGCTAGCATTCGAGAAGAACGGCGGACAGGAAACGAGGATCCCATTCTCTCTCAGATCGAGACGACCGTTCCCGGCCGGGCCCGCGAGAGTGTTGCGGTGCCTCCCCTGGCCCTCGTGTTGCAGCTCCTGGCTCTCGGCGGAGCGGTCGCGTTCCTCTACGGGCATGTCTTCGCAGATCTAGCGACGCAGTGGTGGACCGACGAGAATTACTCCCACGGCTTCCTCGTCCCGCTGATCAGCGGATATCTGCTGTGGGAACGGCGTCGCCAGCTCATGCGGTGCCGGATCGAGACGTCTGCGTGGGGTTATCCGGTGCTCTTGCTCGGACTGGCCCTACTGATCGTCGGCCAGGCCTCCGCCTTCGGTTATCCCGTGCGGTTGTCGTTCCTCGTGACCGTCGCCGGCCTGACGATGCTACTGGCCGGGAGGGACGCTCTCCGAATTGCCGCGTTTCCGCTCATTTTCTTGCTGTTCATGATTCCGCTGCCTGCACCGGTCCTCAACAAAGTAGCCTTTCCGCTGCAACTGCTGGCGGCGCGCGTGGCCGGCACGACGCTCGATCTTGCGAACATCCCCGTCCTGCGCGAGGGGAACATCATCGACCTGGCGAACAGCCGTCTCGAGGTAACCGAGGCGTGCAGCGGGATTCGGTCGCTCGTCGCTCTGCTGGCGCTGGCGGTCGTCTTCGCGTACTTCTCGCAAAAAACGTGGAGATCCCAGGCGGCTCTCGTCGCCTCCGCGATCCCGATCGCGGTCGTCGCCAACGCGGCCAGGGTCACACTGACGGGTGTGTTGGCTCAGATCTTTGGCAGCGAAGCGGCAATGGGATTCTATCACCTGTTTTCGGGATGGCTTATCTTCGTCGTCGCGTTTGGCCTCATGGTCATGGTGGGCGGGGCACTCGGTAGCCGCCGTCCAGGAACTACAGGGACATGAACCGGACCGCCTACCTGTTTGCGTTCGTCGCGATCATCGTGGCCGCCGGCGTGCTCCGGACCGTCGAGTATGCTCCGGGCGTCTCCCTCCACCGCCCCCTCGAGAACCTCCCGTTGCAGTTCTCGGTATGGCGAGGGCAGACTGGCTATCTCACACCGGACGTGCTGGCCGTCCTGCGTGCCGACGATTATTTGCTGCGCCGTTACGAGGATACAACGGGACACGCGTTGTGGTTGTACGTCGCATATTACTCGTCGCAGCCGCCCGACACGCGCCTGCACTCCCCCGCCGTCTGTCTTCCCGGGGCCGGATGGTACATCGCGCAGTCCGGACTCGAGCGAATAAGTCTGCCCGGTCGGACCGTGACGGTCAATCGCAATCTGATCCAGAAGGGTGGAGACCAGCAGGTTGTTCTCTATTGGTACCAGATGCAGGGCGCGGTCGCTGCCAAAGAACTCCAGGCGGTTGGTCTTCTTGCGTGGGTGTCACTAACGCAGCACCGTAGCGACGAAGCGTTGGTGCGAGTGAACGCACCGCTTGCCGGCGGACTTGAGGAAACGGTCGCCCGCGAAACCGCCTTTGTACGCGCGGTCTTCCCGAGATTCAACAGCCTGTTGCCGCAATGAAGCGGTTCATTTGGGGGCGGTAGACAAACATATGTTCGTACTGCCCTTGGTGACGATTATGGAACAGAAGAGTGTTCCAAAGGTGGAGAGACAATTTTTCTGATCTCTGTTAGCGTTGTACCAGCAGTAATGGGCAGTCTGGGAGGAGTGCACATATGACACGAGGGCGTTGGGCCGCTTTTCTGTTGCTGGTGCCCCTCGCGGTATTCGTACCGATGACGTTGGTGCTCGTTGCGCCAGCATCGGCGACTACCGTCGACCTTACCTACATTAACCTAGCGGGGTTGCCGGAGAACACTATTACGTTCGGGACGGTAGACGTAACCAGCACAAGCCTCACGTGGACGCTTGACGCCTTCACGAACGGCGGCATTACGTACACCCCAGTAGGGTTTACTGAAGAACTCTGGAACGGGCCGAGCTCGAGCAACAGCTTCGCGTGCGATGGCTTTGGAAAGTTCGTGAACGACTCCTCGACCCCCGGCGTTTTCAGCACCCCGGTTTCGCTAACCGGCCTAAGCGACACGACCGGAGGGTATTGCGGGCACGTGAAGTGGACTTCATCGAACGGGAGTTCTTGCACGGGGTTCATCGCGAGCGTCCCTCTGACGGGAGGCGGCAGTGGCACGAGCACGAACGACTGCCTCAGCAGCGTCCCCGAGCCCGGGTCCCTGCTTCTCCTCGCAACGGGGCTGCCGGGTCTGGCCGGGCTGGTCGTAATGCGTAGGCAATCGCTCTTCAAACCAAAGGCGTAGTCAGCCTTCCTTCGCGCAACTCTGCGATAGGCAAGGCCGCGGCGAGTGCGAGAAAGCCGGAAGCCAAATCCGGCTTTCTCGCGTTTCAGGCGAGTGGACCTAAGCTAGAGACGGAAAGGGAGCAACGAGAAATCATGCGCTGGCGCAAGAACACAAAAGGTCGCGTGCTCATGATTGCGGGGCTAATTCTTGTGATCCTCGCGGCTTGGGGGTGGGCACGGGAACGGCCGGGTGCGCGCCAAGCCCGGTACGAGGCCCGCGGAGACGCCGCGTTGGCCGCTGGGCGGTATGAGGAAGCGACTCTTGACTACCGTAGCGCCCTACAGTTCACACAGCGCTCCGCCGCGCTCTTCAACAAACTCGGCGTCGCCTACTTCCGTGACGGCGATCTCAACGGAGCCTATCAAAGTCTCAGTAAGAGCGTCGAACTTGATCCTCGAAGCGTGAAGGCGCGCCTTGATCTGGCGGATGTGCTTGTTTCGGCCGGCCGGCTCGCCGATGCAGGAGACCAGACGACGCGCGTACTGACGCAGGAACCTCGCAACACTCACGCCCATATCCTCCTGGCACGTATTCTGGAGGCCCGGGGAGATCTATCGGGCGCGGTGCGTGAAACCGCGGAAGCGTTGAAGCTCGATCCGCAATCAGCCGATGCGTATGCTGTGAGCGGTTCAATCTATGAGATCGGAGACCAATATGAAGAGGCGGAGCAAGCGTATACGCAAGCCGCCCGTGTCGGATCGGCCCCCCAATTCCGCTTAGCGCTGAGTGCGTATCTGGAGCGCCGCGCTCGCTGGGACGCCGCGGAGCAGGTGTTACGGAACGCCATCCGGGCGTTCCCACAGCGAGCTGAGCCGCATCTCGCGCTCGGCGATCTGTACGCAGCACGGCAGCGGCTCGTGGACGCCATCGTCGAGTACCGTGCGGCGCGGTCGGTGGCGCCGTCATTGGCCGCGGCAGACCTCCGAATCGCCGGCCTCTTGCTTGCTCAAAATCAGTTACCGGAGGCTGAGGCCACGGTCAACAAGTTGCTGGCGCGTGAGCCGCAGAACCCGGTGGCGCACCTGCTGCTCGGCAGAATTCACCTCGCCGGGGGAGAAACCGACGCCGCCATCAAGGAATTGCAGGCATCGATTGCCGGCCAGCCGAATATGGCCTCAGCTCATGACGCTCTCGCGCACGCCTACCTCCAGCGCCAGGATCGGACATCGGCCAAAGAGCAGCTGCTCGACACGATACGACTCGATCCCCGCCTCGCTGACGCGAGGGTGACCCTCGCGACGCTCGACCTGCAGGCCGGGAAGCCGGCGGACGCCGAAAAAGCGCTTCGAGACCTCATCGCAGTCGACCCGAAGAACTACGTCAATCGTCTTACGCTCGGGGACTTCTTCGCGAGCCAAAAGGCGTGGGCTCAGGCCGTGGAAGCGTACGGCGAGGCGATAGCGCTCGCACCCAAGAACCCGGAACCCCATATCCGCCGGGGCACTGCGTACCGTCTGGCGGGACGGACCGTCGAAGCGATCGCCGAATTCGAGGCGGCGCTCGGACTCCAGCCTAACTCGGCCGAGGCGCTTCGGGGCGAGGCCGTCGCCCTGTTGAGCGGTAAAGACCCGGCCCGAGCGGTAAAGCGGGTCGAGGATCAGATCACCCGGGTGCCGGACAGCGCATCGCTCTACGCGCTGCTCGGTTCCGTCTACGCCGCCGTCGGGAATAGTGCGAAAGCCGAAGAGGCGTACTACCGCGCCATCGCCACCGACCCGAAGATCGTGACCCCCTATCTCATGCTCGGGACACTGTACGCTCGCGAGCACGGATATACGATGGCCACGCAGAAGTACGAGGAGGCCCTCCGGCTCAACCCTCGCCTCCTTCCCCCGTACGTGATCCTGGCATCCTTGTATGATCAGCAGGGAAACACGGAACGGGCGCGAGAGTACTTGAAGCAGGCCCTAAAGATCGACCCGACGTTTGCCCCGGCGGCGAACAACCTGGCCTGGTCTTACGCCGAGTACGGAGGCGACTTGAACACCGCGCTCGCGCTGGCCGAGCGCGCTCACCGCGCGGTGCCGGCCGATCCGCATATCGCCGACACGTTAGGGTGGATCTATGTAAAGAAAGGGCGGGCACACGACGCGCTGCCGCTTCTGCTAGCGAGTATCCGGCAACTGCCGGACGATGCTGTCGCGCACTATCACTTGGGCCTCGCGTACTATCGATCGGGGAATACCGCGATGGCGCGACAGGAGTTGCACCGCGCACTCGCCATCAGCCAGGACTTCCGCGGGGCCGGCGAAGTCAGGCAGACGCTCAGCGCGCTGGGCGGATAGAAGCTGGGATCGCGGGGACCCCACCAATGACTACGCGTGGGGGCCGGCGTGCCGCGTTTTGGACGCTCCTTGTGGGTATTTGCGCATTCGCGGCGGCGCTCTTTCCACGCTTTCCGGCTCCCGCGTCAGGCGCCGCTCAGCCCATCCGCTCGGTCGGAGTGGATGCGGACGGCAACTTCGTCGTGAACGGTCGGCCGTTTCTGCTCATCGCCGGGCAGAAAGTCGACTACGCATGGTGGGACGCCGCCGGGTATACGCGAGGACAGGCGGATCTGAAGCTCGGGCAACTCCGAGCGGCCGGAGTCAACACCATTGATCTTGGAAATTGGTTCGGCGCGCCCTACCAGGACCAGGCGCTGTGGAATCAATTCGGGTTCTATTGGATCGGCAGCGCGGTACTGGACGGTCAGGGCCACAACGCCCAGGGAGATTGGACCGCCGCTCGACAGATCACCGCTATCGTCAACGAATTCAAGGCGCGGCCAAATCTGCTGCGGTGGTACGTGGCGACTGAACTAAACCCCGAAGTCGCGGACCAGAAAGGCTGGCGGTCGAGCTATGCCGCCGCCGTCACGACAATTCGGGCGGCCGACCCCGCCCATCCCGTGGTCGGGGACCTAACAGTGTTTGCCGGTGCCGCGACCGAGTGGCTCACGCCATCGCTGAATCAAGCCCCGTTGATCGAAGAGGCGCTGGGTTATCCCTCCACGGGGATCACAATCCAGCACCTTCTCGATGCGCTGCTCGCCATGAACACCGCTTGGCAGCGCGGCCAGCGGTTTGTCGCGGGCATATCCGCGACTCCCATTCCGGAACTGGACCGGCCGCTGCCTCCCGACTTTTCGGGTCCGTCGCGCTCCGAACTGCGGCGGTTTTTCCTGTGGCCCGTAGCATTGAACGTGAAGGCATTCGAGGTGCTGTGGGGCGCGAACCAACGTGGATATCGCGGCGGCCGGAGCGGCGACTCCACTCTTCCGCCAGCGGCGCTGCGCGTATGGAAGGACACGCTGGATACGCTCTCGGAAGTGAAATCCTTGGAGTCCGTCATCCTGGCCCCGGGCCGCTTCGTGCCGCTCGCCACCGCGCCGGCGTTTCGGATCGGCGGCGTCGACAACAACGTGAGGCCGCTGTACGGCATCTATGCGGCGAAGAAAGTGGTCGGGCGTGACGTGTACGTGGTCGCGGTCAACGCCAACGAAGCCGGTCCGGCCGCGGGTGTGCCGCGAGGATACGACGACACGCGGGTTGACGGAGCCCGGATCGACGTCGGTGTACCCATTGCGGCCGCCGTGCGGATACCCGACACGGGGGCCGTTTCGTCTGCCGGCAGCACGATCACAGATTCGTTCGACCCCATGGCGACGCACGTGTACAAGATCACGCCGCGATAGAAATCGGGCGCCGAGCCTAGGGGCGCCGCCTGACCTCCCTGGTCTACCGGTTTTGGCAGCGGTGCATAAACTCTGACGGCACAGCGGCGCTAAGCTGCTGGCTTCATCGACAAAGGCAAACCTGGGGCAATCCAGGGACGCAAAGCCACGGGACCCTAGAGGTCGGCCGGGCTACCGAAGGAGGCCTGTATCGTGCACCCCAGAGCCGGGTGGACGTCCGCCGTTGCGGCGGCGTTGCTCCTGGCGCTCTGCGTGTGGGCTCCGCAAAGCGTTGTACTTGCGCAATCCTCCAACGTACCGACGGCGGCGTTAAGCGCCTACCCCAGCGCCATCACGACGGGGCAATCGACGACGCTGTCGTGGCACACGTCGTGGGCCCGCTCCGTGCAGCTGCAGGGCGTGCCGGTTCCGAAAACCGGGACGAAGACGGTGGCGCCCGGCACCACGACGACCTACTTTCTAACCGCGACGAACGCGGCGGGGGCCACGATGGTCTCAACGACCGTCACAGTAACGTCTCCGTCGACCTCGACAAGTTCGCCGTCGTCGGGGAGCACGTCGACCTCCACATCCACCACGACCGTGTCCGTGCCGACGGCCGCCGTCTCGGCCTCCCCCACGTCGATTCAGGCAGGACAGTCGAGCACGGTGACCTGGTCGACCACGAATGCGACGACGGTGACACTGAACGGAACCGGCGTGCCCGCGAGCGGATCAACCGTCGTGTCTCCGACGGCGACGACGACCTACACTCTGGTCGCGCAAAACTCTGGAGGGAGCGTGTCATCTACCAGCACGGTCACCGTATCTTCATCCACCACGACGTCCTCGACGACGAGCGCACCCACGACCCCGCCGGCCGTGCAATCTGTCTCGATGGATGCCTACGGTAACCTCCTGGTGAACGGACAGCCGTTCTTGTGGATCTCTGGCCAAAAGACCGATTACTGGTGGTGGACCGCCGCAGGGTACACGCTCGACCAAACCACGGCCAAACTCGGCGCCATGGCGTCGAACGGCGTTAATGTAATGAACGACGGCAACTGGGGGTTGTTCAACGGTGCCTATCAGGACACGCTACTGTGGCAGAACTTCGGCATCTATTGGGCCGGGAGCGCGGTCCTGGACGACCAAGGACACAACGCACAGGCGAACTGGGCCGATACCGGCACGATCACGACGATCGTCAATGAATTCAAGTCACGGCCCAATCTCCTGCGTTGGTATATCGCGACGGAACTGAACCCCGAGGCCGCGACGACATACCCGACCAACCAACCGGCCTACGGTACGGCTGTGGCAGCGATCGGAACCGCGGATCCCGCGCATCCGGTAACCGGCGACCTGACGGTGTTCGACACCGGCTTCAACACATGGATCATGCCGTCATTGGACGCCGCACCGGTGGTTGAGGAATCGATGGGGTATCCATCGACCGGGATCACGATCCAGCACATCATGGATGCAGTCTTTTCGATGCGCGACGCGTGGAACGCCGGGCAACGGTTCGTGGCCGGCATCTCGCTTACGCCGATCCCGGAGCTCAACCAAGCCCTGCCGTCGACGTATCCGGCGATCTCAGTCGCCGAGTTGGTCCGTGCCTACTTCTGGCCGATCGCCCTGAACGTGAAAACGTTCGAGGTGTTGTGGGGCGCGAATCAGCGTACCTACTCGGGAGGAAACATCGGCGACGCGGCCCTTCCGGCCGGCGCGCAGCAGACGTGGTCGAATACGTTGACCGCGCTCTCGATGGTGAGGGCGATGCAGCCCATCATCCTCGCACCAGGACGGTTTGCCCCCGTGCCGACGACGCCGGCGTTTACGATTCCCACCAGCTTCTGCAACAACGTGCGGTCCATCAGCGGCATCTATGCGGCGGAAAAGCAGGTCGGTACGACGCTTTACGTCGTGGCAGTCAACGTGAACGAGGCCGGATGCCAGGTCGGCTATCCGGCGGGTTACAATGACACGCCGGTCAGCGGTGCGACGATTGATGTAGGCTCGTCGATCGTGTCGGTCACGAGAATGTTCGAAGGCGGTTCCCCATCGTTCTCGGGCAGCGTCATCACCGACGACTTCTCGGCGATGGGAGTACACGTGTATAAGATATCCCTGCAATAACGGCTGATTGGAGCAGCCGGCGCCAGGCATCGGCAACATCCGGTGCCGGACGCCCGCTACATGGCCCCAATGGGCACGAACGCCTTTTTCACAACTCGTCTGTGCCTACACCGCCTCCGGGAAGGCGCTCACCCGGCTCCGCTCCAGCACGCCGCGCCCGGCGGGACCTTCGTTGAACAGCAGGTCCACGATGGAAAGGTCCCCGACGAAGCCCGCGTGCGCGTGCTGCTGACCGTATGGCACGCACCGCCATCCCTGGCGCCGCACCTCGATGCCCTGGGCCTCGAATAGGGTCAGATCGAGGTGGTTGCCGGCCGCGTAGTCCCCGGTGAGGTAGGCCGTGGCCCCGAGGCGGCGGCAGATGTCGACGAGGCGCTCCGAGCGCCGCCCCGGCACCCCCAGTTCGGAGCTGCGCACGATCCGGGTCCGGATCTCGAACGCCGCCAGCACGTCGTGCAAAATCGCGATGTTGAGGTCCACGAGCGAATCCCAGGGCCGCCCGTACAGGGCCTCAAACATCGCAAAGTACCGGCCAAAAAATGGCGCGCGGGCGTAGTTGGTCCGCAGCGCCATCAGGTGTTTGTCGCGCCAGCGCTGGCCGCCCTCAATCTGCACCTGGAGAATCGGCTTGCCGAAGGCATCGCGAACCGGAACGGTCAAATACATCCAGCCGTGCGCCGACTTGATCTTATTCCGATTCTGCCATCCGTTCTTTGTGTAGTCCGCATCGTCGAGCAGAACAAAGACGTCGGCGCGCGCGACCTTGTCGATATAGCGCAACCAGGGCAGATAGTGAGGCTGATGGATGCCGACGATCATGCCAGTCCCGCCTTCCGGAGCGATTCCGCCCGCGTACCCGACGACGACAGCAACCGCACGTAGAGCCGGTCGATCCCGTTGATCATCGCCTCGATGCCGTAAGCGCCAACGCTCTGCGCGGCGCGAGCCCCCATCGTCTGCGCGAGTCCGGACGTCACAAGGACCCGAACGACGGCGTCCGCCAGCGCGCGCGGATCCGCGGGCGGGACCAGGAACCCGGTCTCGCCGTCCACCACGATATCCTGAATACCGCTGACCCGGGAGGCCACCACCGGCCGCCCGGCGGCCAGCGCCTCCACCGCCGCGCGTCCCATTCCCTCGTTCAACGACGGCAGAACGGCGACATCGCTCAACTTCAGAATCTCCGGCACGTCGCTGCGCAGGCCGAGAAACGCGACGGCGCCGCCCCGGACGAGCGCGGCCGCCCGGCGCTCCATGAGCGGCCGAAGGGGCCCGTCCCCGACGAACACGACCGTGGCCGCCGGCACGGCCGCGCGCACCAGCGGCACCGCTTCGAGCAGATACTCCACGCCCTTCACCGGGACAAGACGAGCGACGCACACCACCAGCGGCCCCGACGGCCGGAGCCCGAGAGCGCGGCGAAGGCTCTCCGGATCGACCCGAGCGTGCCGGAACCTCTCGAGGTCCACGCCGCTGTGGATGACCTCAAATAGCCCTGCCGGCCCGATACGCAAATGAACGTGATCGTCACGCTCCGCGGGCGTCAGGCAAATGATGCGGTCGGTGAGACGGGCAAGTCCGCGCTCCGCCCACTTGAGCGCCTCGGAGCCCCGGACGCCCAGGTAGTCGTGAAACGCGTGGCCGTGCGGCGTGTGCACGATGATTGGAACACCGGCGGCCTTCGCCGCGAGGCGGCCCAGGAGACCGGCCTTGGTCGTGTGCGTGTGCACGATGTGGTATCGGCCGCGCCGGATCATCCGGTAGAGCCGGGCGAGGGTGACCAGGTCCTTGACCGGGTGCGGATCGCGCACGAGGTCGGGGACGCGCTCGAACGGAATACCGCCCAGGATCCGGTCTTCCAGACTGCCCTCGGGACCGAAGGTCGGGCCGCTCGCCAGCGTGACGGCATACCGGCCGCGGTCCAGGCCGCCGGCGGTCAGGAGCGTGTTCTCCTGCGCGCCGCCGAGCACAAGCCGCGTGATGAGGTGGAGAACCCGGATCCGTTCGCCGTCGTGGCGATCGGCGCCGCGGTCAGCCGGCATGGGCGGCGCCCCTCTCCACGCTGTCGGACCAGCCCTGAGACCATAAGGCCGTCACCGAGGGCACCCAGTCGCGCGCCAGGCGCTCGGCGCGGCGCCGCGCCTCGCCGCCGAGACGGGCAGCGCGTTCGCGATTCGTCAGGAGTCCGAGAATTGCGCCGGCAAGATCTTCGACGCTGTCGGGCTCCACGAGAACGCCGGTTTCCCCATCCGCGACCGCGTCCGCGATCCCGCCGGTCCGCGCACCTACCGCCGGGCGGGCGCACGCCGCCGCTTCCTGGAACACGATCCCGAAGCCCTCGATGCCGTCTCGCCCGGTCAGCGCCCGACTCGGCATGACAAAGACGTCGGCGGCGGCGTACAGGAACGGGAGATCGTCGTCCGGCACCCGCCCGGCAAAGATCACGTCGCCGCCGCACCCCATCTCGTTGGCGAGGATGCGCAGCCGCTCGGACTCCGGACCGGTTCCCACAATCAAATAGCGAACGGGCCCGACAGCGTCTCGGACCGTGCCGAGTGCCCGGATCACGGTATCGTGCCCTTTCCGTTCGACGAGCCGCCCGACCGTCAACAGGACCCGTGCGCCATCGAGTCCGTACCGCGCGCGGACGCCGCTGGGATCGAGGCCGGGCCGAAACCGTGCGACGTCGACGCCCATCGTCAGGGTCCTGGCACCGGGTAGCAGAAACCCCATCGCCTCATAATGACGCCGAGTGTACGAACTGTTGACCACGATCGCGGCGGCGCCGCCGAGGACCGCCGCGATCACCGCCCGGACGGGGCGGAGACGAAGATACGACGCCATTTCGCCGCCGTGAAGGTAAAGCACGTACGGAATCTTCCGGAGCCTCCAGAGCGCCAGTCCGATGAGCCCGAGGTACAGATGCCCGAAGTGGACGACCTCCACGCGTTCGCGCCGGATCAAACGCAGCGCGGAGCCAAGGAACATGATTATCTGCGTCGCACGGGCCAGAGGGTGGGCGGCCACCGATACCGGCACCCGCACCACGCGATACGGCCGCCGCGCGTCGGTCTCGGCGTCCGCGGGCAAACGCGGCGCGAGCACCACCACCTGCTTGGGGTCGACGGCGCCGCAGAGGCGATCGTACCAGACCGCCTCCCCGCCCCCCATCGGAGGAAAATCGTTGGTGATGAGCAGCCCTTTCACCGCGATCCGTCCACGACGTACGGCAACTTCCCTGAAGAGAGGCGGCCCAGCCGGCCGACCGCACACGCGCGCACGCGCCACCCCGGCCCGACCGCCTGCCGGCCGGCATCGGCGACGGCGTCGAGTTCAGGGCCGGCGCCGCCCTCCACCCGCAGCGTCAAGACGCCGGGGGCCTCGTACGCGACCTGCACGCGCCCGCGCAGACGTTCCGGCAACGCCCCAAACAACCCGTCCGGCGGCGTTTCTCCGCCGGCGCGCGCGGTGCGCTCGCGGGCGCGGCCGGCGACGTCGACGACCGGCAGGCTGCGCCCGCACGCGCACGGCACCGTTTCGACCGTCCCCAGGTCGCCGGTGTCGTATCTGATGAGCGGGAACGTGGCGTTCCGCAAGTGCGTGGCGAGCAGACGCCCTGCCCCGCCGCCCTCCCCGTTCGCGTTACGCTCGAGGAGCACCGTCTCGGCGTTCACGTGGAGCCGGCCGGCCGGGCACTCGAATGCGACGCAGCCGAGTTCCCCGCTGCCGTACTCCCGCGCCACACGGCACCCGAACGCCGCTTCGATCGTCTCCCGCTGAAACGCGTAGACGGGTTCCCCCGTGAGTACTACGACCAGCGGCGGGCGCTTCATCTCGGCGCGGCGCTCGCGCAGGAGTCGCGCCAGCGGAAAGACGGCCGACGGATACCCGTACAGGAAGGCGGGCTGCCACGCGTCAATCCGCTCGATCACCGCGCTGAGGTGAGCGTCGAACGAAACATCGACCGGAATCCGCCGCCAGTTCATCGCCCAATCTTTGACCCATGCCGCGGCGGCGGTGAGCGGTGAGCGAGCCGACCGCCCAAGGAGCAGCACGCCGCGCCGCGACAGATCCACACCCCACCATCCCAGGCCCCGGCTGGTGCCGGCGACGTACCACCCGTACGCGCGGCGATCGAACGACACCGTCACCGCGGAGCCGCCCGTCCCCCCGGACGTTCGCCACAGACCCGCGGCGCGCCGGCGCGCCAACTCATGCGACAGCCGCTCGAGATCGCCGCGGTCGAGTGGGCGCAGCCGTCGAAAAGTTTCGGGAGTCATCGCGGGCCATCCGGCCTCGTCGAGCCGCTCGCGGTATAAGGAACTCAGCCCGTACGCCGTCGACACCACCTCCCGCAGCCGCGTCCATTGGCGTTCACGAACGACGTCCGCTGGCAGCCACTGCGATGCCCCGAACTCGTCGAGTGCCCGCTCGAACCCACGGCCCAGCACGAGGCGCAAACCGGCCCTACGCAATTGAAGGCCGAGTCGCGCGCCGCTCCCGGCCTCGACCGCCACCGGCACTGCGGCGGTCATGACGCCGGACCCCCGCGACGGTCCGGCTCGACGGCGACGCCGCCGCCGCGGACGGCCGGCGGCGCCGGGCGCAGCCCGACTCGGTGCGACAGGTAACCCGCCGCGTACGATGTCTGAGCGGCGAGTCCGATCCAGCGGAAGGTGACGAGCGCCGCGACGAACCGCGCGGCTTGGCGGCCCGCTCGATAGGCGGCGCTGCGGCGGGCCACGAACTGCGCAACGTGACCGTCCGGGTTTTCGAGCGCCGCCCCGGGCATCCGGCGCACCGCCTCGGCCGACAGCTGCCCGTTGCGAAAGAATGTCCGGCAAAGACTGCCGAGGGTGGCCGGCATCGGATGGTAGTACCAGGTGTTGGCCGCGACCGCGATCCGGAGTCCGGCCGCGCGCACTCGGGCGCGAAACTCGGGATCCACCCCTCGCGGTATCTCTTCGTTGAAACCCCCGAGCCGCCGAAACGTCTCCCGCCTTATCGCGCAGCACGCGGTCGTCACGAAGTCGCTGTCCGTCGGCTGCTCGACGACCGCCGACATACTCCTCGGGATCTGCCGGCCCGCGGCGCGCTCGAACCTCGAGGCATCCGGCGCAAGGAGTTGCGACGCGCCCGCGATGCCGATCCCCGGGTCTGCCAGCATCGCCGTCATCGTCCCGATCACGCGGTCGTGGCCCAGCCGAACATCGTCGTCGAGGAACAACAGCACATCCGCGCTCGCCCGGCGGGCACCGGCGTTGCGGGCGCGGCCGCTTGGGCTCACGCCGGTGATCACATGGACCTCCGCCGGCTGTCGGGTTTGCCGCGCGATGTCGTCGAGCAGCCGCCGCAGGTTGCCGTCGCGAACCCCATCGTGCGACGGAATGATCACGGCCACGGAGACGTCAGCCACGGGACACCCGCAGCGCTTCGAGGTCGACTGCTACGCGGAATGCCTCGCCGTCGGCCGCGATGACCGCTCGCGCCGGCGGCTGTACGTCCACACGCACCGGTGCCGCCCCGCCGAAGCACAGCGTCGCCACGTGCACTTGCCCGGGAGAAACCGGAACTCGCAGCACCCAGGCGGACCCGTTGCTCGTAAAGACTTCGCGGCATTCCGCCGTTCCGGCGCCCGCCGTCGAGAGGCGGATGTGCGGAACCCCGGCCACCGCCCACCAACCGTCTCCGAGCGGGGCGACCGGACCCGGCAGCCGAACGGTGCTCCACGCGGCATCGTAGTCGCCGTCGAACTTGTCGAGGAACACCAGGCACCGCGCACGCGGCAGCAGCACAATCGCGCGGCTGACCCGGACGCCGGCGGCCGGGAGGACCGTAAACGGCGGCGGCATCTTCGCGCCGAGGCGGCGCGAGAGACGGGCCGCCCACCGGATGAAGCCGGCACCGCTGCGGCCGGTCGCGCGGCCGGCAAGACGGCGGCGCCGATCGGGCCGGAGGGCCACCGGCACCCCGCGGCCGGCCGCGGCGATGCATCCCTCGTCCGTCATTCGCACCTCATCGTAGGTGCGTACGGCGAACGTCTCCCCCTTCTGCACTACGACGGGCACGTATCCGCACCATGTCGCATCGACAGGCCCGGCGGCATCGTGCGGGGGCGGCGGCACGATCGTCTGGCCGCCGTGCTGCACGAGCAACGGCTGCATGCCGGCGTAGCGCGCGTCCGCAAACATATAAGAGCCGGCATGCAGCTGGCCCCGCGTGCTCAGCGCCGCGAACACGCCGTCCCGCTCGCACGCGAACAGACCGGCACCCAGGGCAACAAATGTCCGCGGTGGCAGATCGACCTGGACCGCGGGACGGACAACGGGCGTCTGCAGCAGCAGGAACGCGGTGAACGCGCTGTAGTCGACGCGCTCCACGTAGTCGTCCCAGCCCCGGCGGCCGGTGCCTTCCGGCGCCGGGTACGGGCGGAGGCCTCCGTCCGGTTGCGCCATCGCGGTCAGGAATTCCGCAATGCGCTCGAAGCAGCGCGCGAGCTCGTTGCCGCCGGCCACCCCCAACGCCTGCGCCTGCGCCAGCGCGTACAGCGCCGCGGCACAGCCGTATGCGGAATTGCCGCTGCGGCCGTAGTACAGTGCCTGTCCGTCCGGCGCGCAGAATTGTGCCAGCGCGTCGACGCCGCGCTCGAGCGCCGCGGCGGCGGCGGCGTCCGGCGCCTCGCGCAAGAACATGGCGAGCATGGCGCAGACCTTGGCGTGATAGGTCAGCGGCGTCATCCGGTCCCCCGCCCGCCCCGGCGGCGGGTAGTCGGCGAAGAGGCCGTCGCCGTCCTGAAGCGGCAGCACGACCGTGCGAAGGCATGCCGCGGCCGCGTGGACGTCCTGGACCCTGCCCAACAGCCGCCCGCGGCGCGCCAGGCACACGGCACGCATCGCGTGCCAGTTGTTGGTCACGTTGCCGCCGCCCAGCGACGCGAAGGGCATCCGGCGGAGGTAGGCCGCGAGGCCGGAACGCAGCGACCTGGGCGCGCCGATCCGGTCCCAATGCTCGTACAAGGACAGCAGCCCGAGGTTGCTGAGCTCGTACGCCCCCCGCGCCGAGGACGGTAGGGCGAGATAATGGCGGGCGGCCCGCCCGCCCGCCTGCAGCAAGATTGGGACGTCGGTCAACGCGCAGGCCGCGGCGAACAACGGCGTCCCGTAGTGAACCGGCGGCAGCGGCGCACCCGTCACGGGGTCGCGGAGGCTGCCGTCGGACGCCTGTACCGACGCCAGCCACCGGAGAATACCGGGGGCCAGCGCCTGTACGGGGCGTACCGTCTTGGATGCCGCGATCACGCGGTGACCTTTCGCTTGCGACCCGCCGGCACGGCCGCGCCGCCGCCCCGCGGGCTCAGGTCGAGGCTGACGGCCGCGACGCGGCGCGCCGCCCGGTCCCACGAACACCGCTCGACGGCATGACGGCGCCCGGCCTCTCCCAGGCTGCCGCGCAGCGCCTCGTCGCGCAGAAGCCGGGAGATGACCTCGACGGCTGCCTCGTCATCGCCGTCGCGCACGAGAAATCCCGTTACCCCGTCGCGGACCGCCTCAGGGGCACCGCCGGAGCGGCCGCCCACCACGGGTTTCCCGCAGGCGCCGGCCTCCAGGAAAACCGTTCCAAAACCCTCCACGTCGCCGTCGGGCATCGTTCGGTTCAACATCACGAACACATCGCACGCGCTGTAGAGCGAGGCGAGCTCGCCGAGGGGTACGGTGCCGAGAAACCGGACGCGCTCCGCTACACCGGATTCAGCGGCCAGCTTCGCGAGACGACGGCGCTCGGCCTCGGACCCGTCGCCGGCGACCCAGTACACGACGTCCGGCACCACCTCGGCGAGGCGAGGCAGCAGGCGTATGACGGTATCCTGACCCTTACGGGGGACGAGACGGCCCACGGTGAGCAGAACGCGGCGGCCGGCATCGCCCCAGCGGGCCCGCGAGGGAAGCGGCCGGCGCGGGCGAAACCGGCGCGTATCAACGGCCGGCCGGACCAGATGAAGCCGCCGGCGCGGCACGCCGAGGCTCAGGGCCTGACGCGCGGTAAACAGACTGTTGACAAATACGGCCTCGGCGCGGCCGAGAGTGTAACGCACCAGTCGCCGGCGCAGCCGCGCGGCGACGGTCAGCTCCTCGCCGTGAACGTAGACGGCGTACGGCACCCCGGTGATCCGGTGCGCGACATACGCGGCCAGCCCCAATGGGAAGACCTGCCCTGCCTGCAGGACGGTCACCCCGCGCCGCCACACGCCCCACACAGCGACGCAGACCATCGCCCACCACTCCACCAGCAAACGCACCTTGGGGATGCGCGGGAACGGCGTGCGGACGACGGGGAACGGCAGCTGTCCGTCAAATTCCGCGGCAAGCGGGTGCGTGCGGGCGGCCACCATGATGACGTCCGGCCGCAGGCGTCGCGTGATGGCGTGATAGTAGACGGCCGTGCCGCCGGCGTGGGGCGCGTAGTACTCGGTCAGCAACAGCACGCGCATCGGCTACGAAACGGCCGCGGACACGCGCGGCACGTCGAGATAGCGCCGCGCCCAGAGTTCGAGCGCGAGCAACGCCCACAGCCGGTGCCCGTGGTCGCGTTCGCCGCGCAGGTGCTGCGACACGAACGCCTCCACCGTCGCCGGCTCGAGCCACCCCCGCGTGCGCGCGCGGCCGTCGCAGAGCGCGTCTCTCAGCACCTCCCGCAGCGGTCCCCGCAGCCACGGCCCGAGTGGAATGCTGAAGCCCTGTTTGCGCTTACGGAGCAACACCCGCGGCAGCAGCGGCCGCACGGTCCGGCGCAGTAGATACTTGGACGTCAACCGACGCAGCTTCAGGTCCGGCGGAACGCCGGCCATGAACTCGACGAACGTGTGGTCGAGCAGCGGCACTCTCGCCTCGAGCGACCAGGCCATGGTCATGCGATCGACCTTCGTCAGGCAATCCTCCGGGCAGTAGAAGTGGGTGTCCGCGTAGAGCATCCGGTTCCTGAAGTCCGCGGTCTGCGGCCGGCGCAGCCATTCGAGGAGCGCCTCACCGCTGTTCCACCCGTTCACTCGGGCGCGAAGCTCCGGCGTATACAACGCCGCCCGGGAGGCCGCATCGAACAACGTCAGGCGCCGGACATATCCGTCCTCCGCCGGCGTGACGGCGTCGAGCAGGAAGTTGCGCAGTCTCGCCTGGTGCGCTCGAAGCCATCCGGGCGCGGAGACCATGCCCGAGGCGCGCGGCAGCCGTTTGAGGATCCCCGCCGGCACGAAGCGCATCGACCTGGTAAGCTGGTACCGCCGCTGCCATTCATATCCGCCGAACACCTCGTCGCCCCCGTCGCCCGTAAGGACGACGGTGACGCGTTCCCGCGCGAATTTCGACACGAGATACGTGGGAATCGCAGACGAATCGCCGAACGGCTCGTCGAAGTGGTCGAGGAGCGTGGGGAGTTGGGCGATCGCGCCGGCCTCGACCACCAGCTCGTGATGCTCCGTCCGATATCGCTCCGCGACGGCCCTCGCGTACGGAAGCTCGTTGAACGCGCCCTCCCGGAAACCGATCGAAAAGGTCTTCACCGGCGGCCCGCCGAGCTCGCTCATGAGCGCGACCACCGTGCTGCTGTCCAACCCGCCGCTCAGGAACGCGCCCAGCGGGACATCGCTCACGAGATGCGCGCATACCGACTCGCGCAGCCGGCTCAGCAACTCGTCGCCATACGCGCGCGCCGGCTTCGCGGGACCGTCGGCCGGCGCGAAGTCCCAGTACCGCCGCACGGCCACCCCGCCCCGCTCGGCCACCAGGTAGTGGGCCGGCGGAAGCTTGACCACATCGCGGAAGATGGTACGGGGGGCCGGCACGTAGCCGAACGCAAGGTATAGATCCAGCGCCTGCTCGTCCAGCCGCGGCGCCACGTCCGGCAGGTGCAACAGCGCCTTGATCTCCGACGCGAACGCAAGCCGGCCGCCCTGCATCCAATAGTGCACGGGCTTGATACCGAGCCGGTCGCGGGCCAGCAGCAACCGCTCGCGCTTCGCGTCCCACATCGCGAAGCCGAACATGCCGCGCAGGCGGTCGAGACAGCCGTCGCCGAACTCCTCGTAGGCGTGGACGACGACCTCGGTATCGGAGTTGGTCCGGAACACATGCCCGCCCGACCGCAGGGTCTCGCGCAGTTCCCGGAAGTTGTAAATTTCCCCGTTGAACACCAGCCGGACGGTTCCGTCCTCGTTCGACATCGGCTGGCGGCCGGACGCCGGATCGATGACCTGGAGCCGGTGCATGGCGAGCGCCACGTGCGGCCCCGTGTACGAACCGTGTTCGTCCGGGCCGCGGTGCCGGAGCGACCGGTTCATCGCGGCGAGCACGAGGCCGTCCACCGCCTCGACCCGCCCGAAATCCACCACTCCACAAAAGCCGCACATGGTCAGACGCAGAAGGCGCGGAAGCGTGCCGACGCGCTGAGACTGCCGGCATTGCTCGCCGCGAACTCGAGGAGATGCAGGCCCGTGAACCCAAGCAACTCGCCCTCGGACCGGGGCGCCACACCGCGATGCTGCGCGGCCCGCCGCAGATTGACGGCAAGCCGCCACCAGTAGAGAGCCAGGCAGCCGAGCAGCCACGGCGAGGCCAGGCTCAACAGCAGCATGGCCAGCGAGACCTTCTCGGGCGAGGTCAAGTTGACGCAGAACGTCACGGGAGACCGAAATTCGACGGCCCGCCGGCCGGCGGTGAGGTATCCTCTGCCGCGAAAATGCTTGCCCACGAGCCGCGGCCGGGCGGCGCCGTAGGCAAACAGCCGGGCGAGCATCGCCGCGAGGCTCGCCCGATGGATGTGGGCGACACGCGCGCCGGGAATGTAGACGATCGCTCCCCCGTCGCGCACGATCCTCCAGCACAGGTCGTAGTCCTCGCCCACAAACATCTGCTCGTCGAAGCCGCCCAACCGGGCCGCTACGCCGGCGCGCACCGAGAGGTTGGCCGTCGGGAATCCGACAAAGGGCGTGCACCGGCGGACCACCAGCGCGCGGTCGGGCAGGGAGAACCCGGTCATGGCCAGGTATCGCTCCACGAGCGTCCGGGGGTCGCGGCCTGCGATCCCGCCGGCCACCGCGTTGACGGCCGGATCCTCATACGCGGTCGCGAGCCGCTCGAGCCAGTCCGCCTCGGCGACGCAATCCGCGTCCGTAAACGCGACGATACCGTCCTCCACCAGTCGGAGCGCCGCGTTGCGCGCCGCGGACGGTCCCCGCTTTCGTTCGCGCAGCACCCGAAGCCGCGGCTCCCCCCGTGCCCGCTCCTGAAGCCATTCGTACGTACCGTCGGTAGAGCCGTTGTCCACCAAGTATACGACATCGGCCGGCCGGGTCTGTGCCGCGAGCGCCGCCACGCACGGCCCGATGGTTGCGCGGGCATTGTGAACCGGGACAACGACGCTAATGCGCATGTTGAGACCCGGCGGCGACCGGCCGGCCCATGTCCCCGGCCGACGCGGCGCGGTGCGCCAGCAGCCGGAGGTAGAGCGATTGGATCCGCTCCGCCATCCCCGGCGCGGTGAAGTGCTCTTCGACGGCCTGACGCGAGCGCCGCGAGATCCGCTCTGCGAACGACCGGTCGTGCACCAGCCGCACCACCGATCCGGCGATCGCGGCGACATCGCGGGCGGGCACGAGGAGCCCGGTCTCTCCGTCGATCATCTGCTCCCGCGCCCCGCCGAGGCTCGTGACGACGGCCGGGGTGTAGCGGGCCATCGCCTCCAAGACCACCAGCGGCAGACAGGCTTCGTTGTCCGACGCCATCACGAGCACGTCGAGTTCGGAGATAATCCGAGCGGCATCGCTGCGGAACCCCAAAAAATGGACGCGATCGCCGACCCCGAGATCGGCCGCGAGGCGGTGCAGCGTCGACCGGTGCGCCGGCGGCCCGTCGCCCACCAACACGAAATGCGCGGAGGGGAGTGCCTGGGCCACCTCTCGCGCCGCGGCGATAAAATCGTCGAAGCGCTTGACCCGCGGTTCCATGCGGGCGACCATTCCTATCAACGGCGAAGCGGGATCGACTCCCAGGCTTCGCCGCACGGCGCCGTCCCCGCGCTCGGCGGCGGCACCGGGGATCTCGATGCCGTGACGGATGGTGGTCAGCTTCTCCGCCGGCACCCCGGCGTGCTCGGTGAGACGGGCGCCGACGTGATCGCAGGGGACGATGATTCGATCCTGCAGGGCCGCAAGCAGACGCTTGAATCGCCGGGCGCGGCGCGACGGGAACACGTCCGCGGTGCTCGTCGAATGCTCGCTCGAAACGACGACCGCGGATCCCCCGAGACGGGCGGCGAGGGTCGCGTACGGATTGTCCCACGTCCACCGGAGGTGCACATGCGCGACGCGCGCCCGCGTCCGCCGCAGCGCGACGGAGAGACCCGCCAGTCCCGCGAGATCCCGCAGGCCGGCGGGCATGCCCTGAAACGTCACCGGCACCGCGAGGTCGCCGAGCGCGCCGGCGAACCGGTCGCCGCGCGCCGGCGGCGGGAGGAATACGTGGGGACGAAACATCCGCCGGTCGAGGTGGCGCAGCAGCGTCAGGAGATGGGTCTCGACGCCGCCCATTTCGCCGGTATCGAGAACGTACGCGATCCGCACCGGCGGCGTCGCGGCCGGCGCCCCGGCCTCGACCGCTGCCCTCCCCGCCCCCATCGCTAGCCGCGGCCCAGGGCCGCGGCCGCTTGCGCGAGCCCGATCGGCTCCTGCCGAAATTCGAACCTTACCTTTACCGGAGCGTCGGCGCCCTCGTGACTGACTGACGCGACCGCCTC
>DASSJF010000006.1 GCA_035691305.1 bacterium | reverse complement strand
GACGAGCGGCGATTCCGTCCCGAGCGCCGGGCCCGACGAGCCCGTCCAACAGGCGGCGGCCGCGGCGAGGCCCGCCGCGAGCAGTGCGCGGCGGGTCATCGCCGCGCGAAGAGGAGGTTGAGGAGCAGTGTCAGCAGGAGGCTCACAAGCACGCTGCCGAGGATCGGCACGTACAGCGTGACCCCCTTGCGCTGCAGGTAGATATCCCCGGGCAGTCGCGGCAGCGTCCCGAGCAGCACGATCGCGCCGCCCATGATGACGAGCAGGAGGCCGAGGCCGACCAGCAGCCGGCCGATCGACGCGGGGGTCACGGGAAGAGCGCGCCCTGACCGCGCGGCGGGCGTTCGGGAACGGCTACGCCGAGATGGTCACAGGCCTGCGGGGTGACGCGCCGCCCCGACGGCGTCCGCGTCAAGAAACCGATCTTCAACAGGTAGGGCTCAATCATCTCGACGATGCTGTCGACTTCTTCGTTGAGTGTCGCCGCGAGCGCCTCCACGCCGACCGGGCCGCCGCCGTAGACCTGCACGACCGTGCGCAGCAGCTCGCGATCCTGCGCATCGAGCCCGATCGGATCCACGCCCTCGAACTCGAGCGCCTCCTTCGCGACCTCGGGCGTGAACTTGCCCGCGGCGCGGACCTGGGCGTAGTCGCGCACCCGCCGCAGCAGACGGTTCGCGATGCGGGGCGTGCCGCGCGAACGCCGGGCGATCTCCTCCGCCCCGTCGTCGGCGACCTCGACGCCGAGGATCGTGGCCGAACGGCGGACGACCCGGGCCAGGTCCTCGACCGGGTAGAAGTCGAGGTGGTGCGCGATGCCGAAGCGGTCGCGCAGCGGCGACGAGAGCAGGCCGGCGCGGGTCGTCGCTCCGACCAGCGTGAACGGCCGCAGCGTGTACCGCAGCGTCCGCGCGTGGGCGCCCTTCTCGATGACGAAGTTGACGCAGAAGTCCTCCATCGCCGGATAGAGGAATTCCTCGACCGCCCGCGAGAGGCGGTGGATCTCGTCGATGAACAGCACATCGCCGGCCTCGAGGTTGGTGAGGATGCCCATCAGGTCCCCGCCGCGCTCGAGCGCCGGGCCGGACGTCGTCACGATCTTGGTGTTCATCTCGGCGGCGATCACGTTGGCGAACGTGGTTTTGCCGAGCCCCGGCGGGCCGTGCAGCAGCACGTGGTCGAGCGCGTCGCCCCGCTCGCGGGCCGCTTGAATGCTGATCGACAGGCCGGTCACGACGCGCGGCTGCCCGATGCACTCCCCGAGGCGCTTCGGCCGCAGGCTGCGGATGAACTGCTCGTCGGCGTCCGCCCCGGCCGGCGGCTCCCCGGTCCCGCTCGCCGGCCCGATCGTCCGCTCGCGCGTCACGCGAGCGACCCCCGTTCCAGCCGGTAGACTTCCTGCAGGAGCGCTTCCGCGGACGCGATCGCGCCGTCGCGGCGCAGCGCGTCGGCCACCATCCGGCGCGCCTCGACGGCGCGGTAGCCGAGCTGGCGCGTCAGCACTTCGATCACTTCCTCCTGGAAGCCGGCCGGCGTTTCCTCCGGCTCCGCGCGAACGTCGGTGCGGAGCAGCGCGTACTTGCCCATCTTGCCGTGCAGCGCGGCGACGATCTTCTCGGCGGTGCGCGCGCCGATGCCGGGCATCTTTTGGAGAAAGGCGATGTCCTTGCGCTCGATGGCGTCCGCGACGCGCTCGATCGGATGCGCGAGCGCTTTCATCGCCTTCGTCGGCCCCACGCCGTCGACGGTGATGAAGCGCTCGAAGAATTCCTGTTCGACCTCGCGCAGAAATCCCACCAGCAGGGGGCGCGGCTGATTCGCGCTCACGTGGTAGGAGATGTGCAGCTCAACGGTCTCATCCAGCCGATGCGGATCGGCGCGCAGCAGGTCGCGCAGAAACGCCGGCAGGTGCACCTCGTAGCCGACCCCGCCGCAGTCGAGCACCAGCATCTCGTCGGTGCGGCGCATCACCCGGCCGCGCAGCAGCGCGATCATGCCGGCACCAGCGAGACGCCCCGGCGCGACAGCGTCACAAGCGCCAACGCGAGCGCGTCGCCGACGTGGCTGACGGGCTCCCGCTCGAGCCGGAGCAGCGTCCGGACCATGCGCTGGATCTGGCGTTTGTCGGCCCGGCCGGAGGTAACGAGCGCGCGCTTCACCGCCGCGGGCGGAATCGTCTCCATCGGAATCCGCCGCTCGGACGCGGCGATGCTGATCACGCCGCAGACGTGCCCGATGAGAATGCCGGTGCGGGGAAACGCGGGATGCGCAAAGACGTCCTCGAGGGCGATCGCGTCGGGCCGCCATTCGGCGAGCACCTCGCACAGCCCGGCGTGCAATTCGGCGAGCCGGTCGGCGAGCGGCGCGCGCGGATCGGTGCGGATCACGCCAGCCTCCGCGACCCGCAGCACGGGTCCGGTCTCGATCATGCCGTAACCGGTCAGGTGCAGGCCGGGGTCAAGGCCGAGTACCCGCATGCCAACGGCGCGGCGGCTCGGCGCCGCGGCTCGAGACGGGCTCGCGGAAGCGAACACGAACCAATGTTCGCCATTAGCCGCGGGCCTTCCTGCGGGCCTCATTGAAAGGGGCCCGCGCGCCTCCTGCCTGTCTCGGGCGCCTGCCCGGTCGTCCCTCCGCGGTCAGCGGGCCGCGAAGACCGGCTTGACCCCTGCCAACCGGAGATAAATAGACAGCTGGCCGTTGTGATAAAAAGCGTGCGGCACCTGGAACCCGACCAGCGCACCCTGCGGCAGTTTTTCGCCCCACGGCGCCTCGACGATCTTCCCGGCCTCCTGGTCTGTCAGACGGTCCACACCCGCGAGGTACCGCTCGCCGCCCTGCCGAACCGCGTCGAGCACCTGCGCGCGCGACCGGTGGTTGTCCGGCGGAAACGCCGTGATGCGCTCCCAGACGGTCTTGCCGACGTTGTCGCCGAACATCACGGACGAGTTCGCGATGTGCAGTGCGATCTCGCGAAACGACTTGATCTCGAGGCCCTCGTGCCTCTCGTCGAATCGCGCCTCAGGCATCAACTCAACGTTCTGTTGAACCGCGATCCAGACCCTGCGGAATCCGGGTTCGATACTCTCGCGAAGCGACACAGAACACCCCCCCGTGGTCTCAGCCGACCTGCTGCAGTACTTCGTCCGGAATATCGAAGTTCGCGTAGACGTGCTGGACGTCGTCGTGATCCTCCAGCGCTTCCATCAGGCGCAGCACGTGCTGCGCGTCTTTGCCGCTCACGGCCACCGACGACTTCGGCACCATGGTCACCTCCGCGAGCGTCGGCTTCCAGCCGGCCCCCTCGAGCGCCCGGCGCACCTTCACGAAGTCCTCGGGCGCGGTCGTGATCTCGTACTCCCCGTCGGTCGTCTTGATGTCCTCGGCGTCGATCGCCTTCGTGATGACCTCGTCTTCCGACGCGACCGACCGGGACAGCGTGATGAGACCCTTCTTGTCGAACATCCACGCGACCGAGGCGCCCATCGAACCGCCGGCCTTGGTGAGGACGTTGCGAACCTCCGAGGCGGTGCGATTGCGGTTGTCGGTCGCGACCTGGATCAGGAGCGCCACCCCGGCCGGCCCCATGCCCTCGTAGGTGATCTCTTCGAAGGTCGCGCCGTCGCCGCCGCCCGCCCCGCGCTGCACCGCCCGCTGGATGTTGTCGTTGGGCATGCTGGCGTCGCGGGCGCGCTCGATCGCCGATCGCAGGCGCATGTTGTTCGCCGGATCCGCGCCGCCGTCTTTCGCGGCGATGATGATCTCCCGCGCGAGCTTGCTGAAGAGCTTGCCCCGCTGCTGGTCGGCCTTGCCCTTTTTGATCTTGATGTTATGCCATTTGGAATGTCCTGACACGGCTATCCCCCTCGAAGGAACGGCCCGCCCGGGCGGCGTGCCCGGGCGGTCTGCCCTACTACTATACTGGGGCGGCCCCGAGCGGGCAAGCGGGTCCCATCCGGACCAACGACGAACGTGGGGCCATGGCGCGCCATCACCTCCCGCCGCAGCTCACCACGTTCATCGGTCGCGAGCTCGCCGAGGTGCGGCGCCGGCTAGTCTCGACACGGCTGCCGACGCTGACTGGGGCCGGCGGCGCCGGCGCGGTGCGGCTCAATCCCGGAGGAACAGCGTCGTTAGAGTTCGTTCCGGCGCGCCGCGGCCGCTACGCGTTCGCCTGTACGCTGGAGGGACACCGCGAAGCGGGGATGTCCGGAACGCTGGACATACGGTGACCCGGCAGTCGCCTACTTGATCTGGACCGTGACGGTCGCCGTGCCGGCGGTGGTTGCGCCGTCGGGGCCCGCCGTCGCGGTAGCGGTGATCACAAGCGATCCGCCGGATGGCCGCAGCCACGAGTTCACCTGGTAGGAAAATGTACCGGACTGATCGGCGCGGATGTAGACGTCCGCGGCCTGCACCCGGAGCGCCCCGCTCTCACTCGTCACCGTGATGTGCACCAGCGTGCCGGGGGGCGCCGCCCCGGTGATCGTGAGCGGCAGATCGACCGCGGTGCCGTGGCGCGGCGCGGTAATGACAACCGGAAGCGCGGACGGCGCGCGCGTAGTCGACGGGATCGTGATCGTCTGCGCCGGAGCCGCGGAGGCCGGCGTACCGGGCGCGGTCGTAGCCCCCGCCGGCACGGCGGGCGCCGCCGCGGGAGTCCCCGGCGGCGTCTGGCCGGAGGGCTGCGGACCGGCCGGCTGGGGCGACGGCGCGGTGGGGACCACGGGCGTCGCGCCGTCCGGTTCGGTGCCGCGGATGAACACCTCAGGCCGGGTGGTGCAGCCTGCCGCAGTCGTGTCGGTCGCGCAGACCGTCGCCTGTACCACGCCGTCCGGCGACGTCCAATCGTCCTTCGAAAGCGCCGGCAGAATCTGCTTCATGAAGGCGGCCCACGTCCGCGCCGGCAGGCTGCCGCCGGTCACCTTGTTCATCGGCGAGTTATCATCGTTGCCTACCCAGACACCGGCGACGATCGACGGCGTGAAGCCGATGAACCACGCGTTCCGATAGTCGTCCGCCGTCCCGGTCTTGCCGGCCTGCGGAATGCCGATCTGGGCGGCCGTGCCGGTGCCGCGCGCGACGACGCCCTTCAGCATGTCGGTCATCACGTAGGCGACCTGCGGGCTCAGCACGACGTGCCGGTCCGAGACGTGTTCCTCGAGCACCTTCCCGTGATAGTCGGTCACGCGCGTGACGGCGAGCGGCTCCGCGCGGATGCCGCCGTTGGCGAACACGCCGTACGCGGAGGTGAGCTCGAGCAGCGTCACGTCGGACGACCCGAGCGTGAGCGACAGATTCGCCTGCAGCGGGCTCCCGATCCCCATCCGGTGGGCGAGGTCGACGATGGCGCGCGGGCCGACCTCCTCCTCCAGCCGGATCGACGCGACGTTGATCGAGTTCTCGAGCGCGTAGCGCGCGGTAATCAGGCCGTGCCACTTCTTGTCGTAGTTCTCCGGCTTCCAGAGACTCCCGTCCGGCATCGGGAACTCGATCGGCGCGTCGAGCAGTATCCGGGTCGGTGGGACGCCGCGCATCACCGCGACCGTGTAGGTGAACGGCTTGAACGCGGAGCCGGGCTGGCGGTGCGCCTGCCAGGCGCGGTTGAACTGGCTCGTTCGGAAGTCGTACCCGCCGATCATCGCCCGCACGTACCCGGTCCGCGGATCGATGACGACCATCGCGCCCTGCCGGGCCTGCAGGTGGTCGCGCTTCGCCTCGTCGAGGGCGCGGCGCACCTGCTCTTCCGCGGCCGCCTGCATCTTGAGGTCGAGCGTCGTGTAGACGCGCAGCCCGCCCTTGTACAGCATTTCCTCGCCGTACCGCTGCAGCAGCCCCGGCAGGATGAAGCTCACGAAATACGGCGCGCGGATGCCGATCAGGCCGGCGTTCGTCTTGGCGGCGAGGCGCAGGGGCGCGTGCTCGGCGGCGGCCATCTGCCCGGCGGTGATATCGCCCTGCTCCACCATCCTCAGCAACACCTCGCCCATCCGCGTCCGGGCACGGTCGAGGTGCTCGTAGGGCGAGTAGTACGACGGCGCGCGGATCAGCCCGGCCAGCATCGCGCTCTCGGGCAGCGACAGCTTGGAGGCCGGCCTGCCGAAGTACACTTCGGCGGCCGTCTCCACGCCGTAGGCGCCCTGCCCGAAGTACACCTGGTTGAGGTAGCGTTCGAGGATCTCATCCTTGGTCAGGCGCCGCTCGATCTGCACCGCGAGCAGGATCTCCGCGATCTTCCGGGTGAGCGACTTTTCGCTCGTGAGGAACATGTTGCGGGCGAGCTGCTGGGTGATGGTGCTCCCGCCCTCGGCGTAGCCCCGGTCCTGCAGGTTGTGCAGCCCGGCCCGCGCGACGCCGCGTAGCGAGAAGCCCCTGTGCCGGTAGAAGTCGGCATCCTCGGTGTCGATCACGGCGCGTTGGAGATTGGCGGCGACCTGGGAGAGCGGAATGCTGTCGCGGTTTTCGCGGTAGAGACTGGCGATCAACTGTCCGTCCGAGGAGTAGATCCGGGTGGCTTCGCTCGGAAGGTCGTACAGGGCGTCGACCGACGGGAGGTGCGCGCCGATCGCGGCCCCGGCGCCGACGAGCAGCCCCGCGGCGACAAGCACGACGGCGGTGCCGGCCAGCGCCGCCGCGAGGACGGCCTGACGGACGATCCGCCACTGCCGGGGTGTCAGACGCCGGCCCCGCGCGCGCGCGGCGGTAGAACGTCGGACGGGGCTCGGCCCCCGCGATCTCCCCATTATTTCAGCGGCCTCTCCTTGCGTCGACGATGTCGGCTGCGACTGGTATGACGGTGGCCCGAAGGGCACACCCTTCGGGCCGGGCCGGACGCCGCTCGTTCATCCGACTTTCATATCGACATCCCCCACTATACCTTTTCAAGGACGAGCGGGCAACCGACAACCGGCCGCGCGTGCGTTGACGCTCGGGGGGGCCGTTGCTACGATGAGCGTGCGATGCCTCCCTCCGACGGACCCGAGACCGCCGCCCCGGCCCGGACGAGCACGATCCGCCGGCAGGTGTTGCAGGCCCGCGAAGACGCGGCCCGGACCCGCACCGACGTCCTCGCCGTCGAAGAACCGCTCGAAATCCGGGTGTATCCGCCCGACGGCGCACCGTACGAGCGGATCTCGGTCACGATGCGCACGCCCGGATACGACTTCGAACTGGCGGCCGGGTTCCTGCGCACCGAAGGCGTGGTGCGATCGCCGGAGGATGTCCGGACGATCAGCTACTGTACCGACCCCTCCCTCGACGGCGGCCAGCGGTACAACATCGTGAACGTGGTCCTGCGGCCGGGCGCGCCTTACGACGCGGAGCGGCTCAGACGCAACTTCTACACGACGTCGAGCTGCGGCGTCTGCGGGAAGGCCTCGATCGAAGCGATCCACGTCCAAGGCATCACCGGCGCCGGGGACGACGGCCTGACCGTCGGCGACGAGACGCTCGCGCGGCTCGGCGACGCGCTGCGGGAAGCCCAGACACTGTTCGCCAAGACCGGAGGGCTCCACGCGGCGGGGCTCTTCGATCCGGACGGTCGGCTGCTCACGCTGCGCGAGGACGTCGGCCGCCACAACGCGGTCGACAAGGTGGTGGGGCACGCGTTCCTCGGACGCCGCCTGCCGCTGCGGCGCCAGATCCTGATGGTGAGCGGGCGCGCCAGCTTCGAGATCGTGCAGAAGGCCGCGGCCGCCGGCCTCCCCATCCTCGCCGCGGTCTCGGCGCCTTCCAGCCTCGCCTGCGACGCGGCCGAGACGTTCGGGATGACGCTCGTCGGGTTCGTGCGCGGTCCGCGGTTCACGATCTATACCGGCGCGCGGCGCGTCCGCCTGCGCGGCCGCTCACAAGCCTAGGCGCAACGCCAGCCGCATCAAGATCCACCCGAGCCCGAAGCACGCGGGCAGGGTCAGCACCCACGCCACCACGATGTTCCGGGCGACGCTCCAGCGGACCCACCGGACGCCCTTGGACGCTCCGACGCCGAGAATCGCGCCGTTGATCGCGTGCGTCGTGCTGATCGGAATGCCGAGCCGCGTCGCGATCTCGATCGTCGTCGCCGCCGCGGTCTCCGCGGCGAACCCGTCGAGTGGATGCAGCTTGGTGAGACGGAAGCCCATCGTCTTGACGATGCGCCACCCGCCCGCCGCCGTCCCCAGCCCCATCGCCAGCGCGGCGGCGCCCATCACCCAGATCGGCACGTAGAACGTCGACCCCAGCGCCCCGTAGGTGAACAGGGCCAGCGACATAATCCCCATCGTCTTCTGCCCGTCGTTGCCGCCGTGGCTGAACGCCATGTACATCGACGATAGGAGCTGCAGCCGCCCGAAGACCCGCGTGACCCGGGCCGGCGGCTGCCGGTAAAATAACCAGTACAGCAGAACGATCACCGCCGACGCCGCGAGCAACGCGATGACCGGCGAGTAGCCGATGCCGACGCCGACCTTGACGACCCCCGGCACCACGACCGCCTTGACGCCCGCGGTCGCGACGCCGGCGCCCAGCACGCCGAAGAGCAGCGCGTGGCTCGAGCTCGTCGGCATCCCGAGGTACCACGTGAAGAAGTCCCACCCGATGCCGGCGACGAGTCCGGCGGCGATCGTCGCCTGCGTGATGACGTGCGGATCGAGGAAACCCTTGCCGACCGTCGTCGCAACGGCCGTTCCGGTCACGGCGCCGGCGAAGTTCAGCACGCCGGCCATGGCCACCGCCTGGCCCGGCCGCAGGACCCGCGTGGCCACGGCCGTGGCGATCGCGTTCGCGGCATCGTGGAAGCCGTTGACGAACTCGAAAACGAGGCCGAGCGCGAGCACGCAGACCAGAAGGACGAAATGGGAACCCACGGGTGGTATCGCTTGCATCTCGCCGCCCGCGATCCCTCCGCTCCGCGTGGGCGCCCGCCCCGCGAAGGTCCGCCGGGACGAAAAAAGGAGTATCTAGTATAGTAGTAACAATATGCCGTTTCACGCCCCGGCGAAGCGGGGCACGGGGGAGCGATGAAACCCGACCGCCACACGGGGACATCGACGCCGGTTCACCGGGCGCCCGCGACGGCCGAGTCCGACGCCGGCGATCCTCGCATGCGCGCCGAGCTGATGAAGCGCCTTGTCGGGCTCAGCGAGACGCTCAACCGCCCTTCCTCCGTCGCGGGCGTGTCCGCGGCGATCGGGCAGGCGGCCGAGGAACTCGGCGGCGCGACCCGCGTCGCCGTGCTCCTCCGCTCGGCCAACGGCATCATCACCTGCGCCTGGTCACACGGCATGTCGGCCGCGTACGTCGGGGAGCTCGCGACGCCCGACGGCGCCGCCGCGTGGTCCCACCTCGCCCGCTACGCGGAGCTTGCGTGCATGGATCTGCCGAAGAGCCGCAGGACGTCGGCGCCCGAGCCGATTTTCGTCGAGGACAGCCGCGGCCTGCCGCCCGGCAATGAGACGCGCAGACGGGCAGACCGCGAGGGCTTTCGTGCCTTCGCCTCCTGGCCGCTCGTGCACGAAGGGCGGGCGACGGCCGTGATCGTCTGCTACTACGACGCGCCGCGGACGTGGTCGGCGCCGGAGCGCGAGGCGATGCTGACGTTCGCCTGGCAGGCCGCGGCCGCGCTCGAGAACGGACGGTCCTATGAGGCGCAGGGACGCCGCACGGCCGAGCTCGAGGCCCTCTACGAACTCAGCAAGCGGCTGCGCAGCGCCCGCACGCCCGCGGAGATGTATCCCGTGCTCGTCGAGCAGGCGGTGCGGCTCGTCCGCGCCGACCACGCGGCGCTCGCGCTGCTCGGCGCGGACGACAAGACGCTGACGACGGTAAGCGCGTCGGGCATCGCCGCCGATTACGTGGGCTCGACGGGTCCCGTATCCCCGCCGATGGCGCGGATGTTTGATGCCGCGACCCTGCACGTCACGCCGGACCTGTCGGCGGACGACGCGGCCGCGTTTACCACGGCCGCCCAGATCCACGGGACCATCGGCCCGTTCGCGGTCGCGGTGCTACGCGCCGACCAGGACGTGATCGGCACGATCACCGTCGGCCGGGCGCGGCGAGGGCAGAGGGAGCCGTTCGTCGAGGCCGACGTCCGCGTCCTCAAGACCATCGCCGAGACCGGCGGCGCGGCGATTCACCGCTCACGCCTGTTCCAGAACCTGCAGGATTCGTACATCGAGATGGTCCTCACGCTGGGCCGCGCGCTCGACGCCCGCGATTCGTACACCGGCGGCCACAGCGAGCGCCTCGCCGATTGGTCCGAAGCGACCGGCCGCCTGCTCGGCTGCCGCGACGACGAGGCGCAGGACATCCGTTGGGGCGCCCTGCTCCACGACATCGGCAAGATCGCCGTCCCCGACGCCATTCTGCGGAAGCCGTCGAAGCTGACGGAGGAAGAGTGGCAGGTGATGCGTCAGCATCCCATCACCGGCGAGGAAATCCTCCGGCCGATCGAACGGTTGCGCGGCGTCGCCGGCATTCTCCGCCACCACCACGAACGGTGGGACGGCAAGGGCTATCCCGACGGACTCATCGCGGAGCGGATCCCGCTCGGCGCCCGGATTCTCGCGGTCGTGGACGCCTACAGCGCGATCACGGACGAGCGCCCGTACAAGCCGGCGCGCTCCCACGACGAGGCCATCGCCGAGCTGCGCAGGTCCGCGGGCTCCCAGTTCGACGTCAAGGTCGTCGACGCGTTCTGCAAGATGCTGGAGCAGCGCTCCGACAAGGCGGGGACCTAAGGACACGCGTTCCCCGATTGACGGAGCGGCCGGTCCCTGCATACCCTCGGATCACCATGGCCCACCGGATCACGCTCGGACAATTCGCCGCGAAGGTGGACAGACTGGTCGCGATCGTCGCACGCGGGTTCGAGCAACTACGTGGGCAGATGCGCGATGGCTCCGCGACCGTTCATGCCCGCTCAAATCTGGTGGGCCCTCGTGGACTCGAACCACGGACCTCACCCTTATCAGGGGTGCGCTCTCACCACCTGAGCTAAGGGCCCACGCGTTACGTTCCTAGTATAGGGACGGCGCCGGAGAGCGTCAATCAACGGCGGCGCAGCCGGCGGTGCCCGGTCTCAGTCCCACTCCGGAAAGAAGTACATGCCGGCGATCGTCGCGATCCCGATCAGCGCGATCAGCATTGGGTTGCCGACGAAATACGGGAACACCGTCAGCACGGCGCCGCCGAGGACCATGCCGAGGCGGTCCGTCTTGCGGCCGTACACGAACGCCGCCATCCCGATCAGGCTGAAGACGAAGCCGAGCGCGAGCGCCGCGGGGCTGAAATCAAACATCGCGGAAGGGTATGCCCCTTCGCGCGGCCGGACGGACTAGGCGTCGAGGCGCACCTTCGCGAACCGGCGGCGGCCGACGCGCACGACGAGGCCGTCCCGCACCGGGACGTCGGCGTCCTTCGACGCCCTCGCATCGTCGAGCGTCACCCCGCCCTGATCGATCAACCGGCGCGCCTCGGTGTTGGACGGCGCGAGGCCGAGCGCGACGAGCAGGTGGGCGAGCCGCATCGTGCCGTTCCCAGCCTGACCGCGGCCCAGCGTCACTTCGGGGATCTCTTCCGGCCGTTCGCGCTGCTGGAACACGCGCGCGAACTCCGCCGCCGCGGCGTCGGCCGCGGCGGCGCCCCAGTGGCGCGCGGTGATCGCGTGCGCGAGGCGCTGCTTCACGTCCCGGGGGTGCGCGGCGCCGGCCCGCAGCGCGGCCTCGATCGCGCCCACCTCCTCGAGCGGCACCAGTGTGCAGTACTCAAAGTACGAGATCATCAGGTCGTCGGCGATCGACATCACTTTCGCGTACATCTGAGCCGGCGGCTCGGTGATCCCGATCGCGTTGCCGAGGCTCTTGCTCATCTTCTGCACACCGTCGAGCCCCGGCAGCAGCGGGGTCAGCACCACGACCTGCGGCTCCTGCCCCATCTCGCGCTGCAACTCCCGGCCCATCAGGTTGTTGAACTTCTGGTCGGTACCGCCGAGCTCGACGTCGGCCTGAATCGCGACCGAGTCGTAGGCCTGGCAGAGCGGGTAGAGCAGCTCGTGCAGATGGATCGGCAGATGCTCCCGGAAGCGCTTCGCGAAGTCGTCGCGTTCGAGCAGCCGGTGCACGGTGGCCCGCCCGGCGAGCCGGATCACATCCTCGAACCGCATCGGCGCGAGCCACTCGCTGTTGAACACCACCCGCGTGCGGGCCGGGTCGAGAATCCGGCTGTACTGCGCACGGTAGGTCGCCGCGTTGCGCTCGACGGCCTCCCGGTCGAGCTGCGGCCGGGTCTCGGACTTGCCGGACGGATCCCCGATCAGTCCCGTGAAGTCGCCGATGACGAGAATGGCTTCGTGGCCGAGGTCCTGGAACTGCCGCAGCTTCTGGAGCACGATGGCGTTCCCGATGTGGATGTCCGGCGCCGTCGGATCCATCCCCAGCTTCACGCGCAGCGGCCGCCGCCGCTCCAGTTTGGCCAGCAGGGCGTCCTCGCTGATGATCTCGACGGTACCGCGGGCGAGCAGCGCGAGCTGCTCGCGGGGAGCCGGGACGTGCGCGGCGGGGGCGTTCACGGCGGGATTATAGCATCGCTCAGCCGGCGCCGTGCGGATCGGCGCCCGGCGCGCACCGCGGATGCCATGGTTCCAGAAACTCCGAGGTCTCGACCTGCAGGGTCACGTGCGAGAGTCCGAACCGGTCTCGCAGCAACGTGCCGAGCCGCGTGAGGACCTCCTGCGTGTCCGCGCCCTCGTCGACGAGGACGTGGGCGCTCACGGCTCCGACGCCGCTCGTGAGCGACCAGATGTGCAGGTCGTGAACGCCGCAGACCCCGGGCGCCGCGGCGATCGCCCGGTGGACCTCGAGGAGCGCGATGCCGGGCGGGGTGCCTTCCATGAGGACGCGCACCGCTTCTCGCAGCAGCGGCCACGCACCGGCGACGAGCAGGACGGCGACGCCGAGGCCGACGATCGCGTCCGCCGGCGTCCATCCGGTGACGAGGATCACGAGCCCCGCCGCGATCGTGCCGCTCGCGGCCGCGGCGTCCGCCAGCACGTGCGCCAGCGCCGCCCGGAGGTTGAGGTTTTCGCCGTGGCCGCGGACCAGCAGCGCGCTCGCCGCGAGGTTGCCCCCGAGCCCGAGCGCCGCGACCCCGAGCATGCCCGACGCCGCGATCGGATGCGGCGCACGCAGGCGCGCGACGGCCTCGTAGCCGATTGCGAGCGCGATCGCCCACAGCGCGACGCCGTTCGTCGCCGCGGCGAGGATCTCGGCGCGGCGGTACCCGTAGGACATTTCCGCCGTCGCGGGGCGGCTGGCGATCCACGCCGCGAGCAGTCCCATCCCGAGGCTGCCGACGTCGACGAGCAGATGACCCGCGTCCGCGAGGAGCGCGAGGCTGCCGGTCCACCATCCGCCGACGGCTTCGATCACCATGAGCGCGAAGATCACGGCGAGCGCGCCGGACAACGCGGCGCCCGGACGGCCCGGCCCGAGCGTGCCGTGGCCGTGCCCGTGGGCGTGTGCGGTGGTCGCCGTCACCGGCCGCCGAGCCTCACGATCGTCGCCCCGCTCCCTCCCTCGCCCTCGCCGCCGAGCCGGTATGACGCCACGTGGGGGTGGTGCGTCAGAAACTCGTGCAGCGCGCGGCGCAGCGTGCCGGTGCCCTTGCCGTGAATGACGGTCACGAACGGCAACCCCGCGATCTCGGCCTCGTCGAGATATTTGTCCAGCGCGAGGATCGCGTCGTCGACCGTCATGCCGCGGAGGTGAATGCTGGCGGGCACGGCCGCCGCGGACAACCCCGCGTCCGCCGCGAGGGCGTCCGCGCGCGCCTCGGCCGCAACCCGTTCCTCGCGCGCGCCGGCGTCCCGCTCGTCGCGCCGCAGGTCGTCGAGCGGCACGCGCATCTTCATCGTGCCGACCTGGACTTCGACGTCGCCTCGCGCGTCTGCCTCCGCCCGCACGATACCCGGCCGCCCGAGCGAGGCGACGAGGACCCGGTCGCCGGGACGCACCGCGCCCGCGGGCGCCCCGGACGGGGCGGGCGCGGTTTCCGCAGTGTACGCGTCCGCGGCCCGGCCGAGCGCGCGCAGGTGCGCGCGCAGCCGGGCCGCCGCCCCGGGCGACCGCTCCGTCCGCAGCGCCGCCGTGAGCGCCTCGAGATCGCGCCGGCCCGATTTCAAAAGCGCCTCCAGCTCGTCGCGGGTGCGCGCGAGGGCCCGGCGCCGGTCCTCGACCGCGCGGCGCCGCTCCTCGTCAATGGCCGCGCGCTGCCGCGCGAGCTCCAACCGCTCGCGGCCGGCCGCGTCGCGCTCCGCGGCGAGTGCCTGCCGCTCGTCCTCGACGCCTTGAATCACGCGGCTGAGATCTTCCTGCTCCTGCGAGAGGTAGCCTCGCGCGCGCTCGACGATCCCACGATCGAGCCCGAGCCTGGACGCGATCGCGAGCGCGTTGCTCCGCCCCGGCGTCCCGATCAGCAGGCGGTACGTCGGGCGCAGCGTCTCCTCGTCGAACTCCACCGATGCGTTTTCGATACCGGGGTGCGTGAAGGCGAGCGCCTTCAGTTCGCTGTAGTGCGTGGTCACCGCGGTGCAGGTGCCCCGCGCGTGCAGCGTCTCGATGAGCGCGCGCGCGAGCGCCGTCCCCTCGACCGGATCGGTGCCGGCGCCGACCTCGTCGAGCAGCACAAGCGCCGTTCCCGGCTCGGGCGGCAGTGCGTCCAGCGCTCCCAGGATCTCGACGATCGCGGTGAGGTGCGACGAGAACGTGGACAGGTTCTGCTCGATGCTCTGCTCGTCGCCGATGTCGGCGAACACGCCCGCGAACACCGCGACCTCGCTCTCCGCCGCCGCCGGGACGTGCAGGCCCGCCTGCGCCATCAGCGTCAGCAGGCCGAGCGTACGGAGCGTGACGGTTTTGCCGCCGGTGTTCGGGCCGGTGACGACGAGCGTGCGGAAGTCGCGCCCGAGCCGCACGTCGATCGGCACCACCGGACCGGCGAGCAGCGGGTGCCGGGCCACGCGCAGATCCACGCGGCCCGCGGCGTTGAGCCGGGGCGGGGCGGCGTCCATGTGCCGGCTGAGCTCCGCGGCCGCCGCGACAAGGTCGAGCCCGCCGAGCGCCTCGAGGGTCTCCCCGATCGGCTCGGCGGCCGCGCCGACCGCGCCGCTGAGCGCGGCGAGGATCCGCGCGATCTCGATCTCTTCCGCCGCGGCGAGTTCCCGGAGGCGGTTGCCGAACGGCACGACCGCAAGCGGCTCCATGAACACCGTCACACCGCTCGCCGACTGGTCGTGCAGCACGCCGGGGAACTGGTCGCGAAACTCACTCCGCACCGGCACGACAAAGCGGTCGCCGCGAATCGTCACGAGCGGCTCCCGCAGCATTCGCTGCACCGCGGGCGTCCGCATCACCTGATCGAGATGCTCGCGCAGGCGCGCCTCGGCCGTCCGGCGTTCGCGCCGGATCTTCGCGAGCTCGGCGCTCGCGCCGTCGGTGATCGTCGCATCCTCGGCGATCGCGGCGCCGATCTCGGTCTCGAGGTCGGCGAAGACCGTGATCCCGTCCGCCTCGCCGGCAAGACCGGGCGCCTCCGCGGCCTGGGCGGTCAAGAATCCCTTGAGCCCCCGCCCGACGGCGAGGGTGTCGCGGATTTCGAGCAGTTCCGTCGCGGCGAGCGCGCCGCCGATCGAGGCGCGGTGGACCGCCGGCCGTACGTCGCGCATGCCGCGCACCGGAAGCCCCCCGGCCGCATCGGCGAGCCGGCGCGCCTCCGAGGTCAGCTGCTGCCTTCGCGCCGCCTCGTCGAGCCAGAGCGACGGCTCGAGGGCGAGGGCGTGCTCGCGGCCGATCGGCGAAACACAGAGCGCCGCCAACCGATCGAGCACCGCCGGAAATCCCAGGACCCGGAGCGCCCGCGGGGTCACGGCGCGGCGAGCGGGCCGGTTTCGGGCGCGACCGCGCCCCGTCGCGCGCCGGCCAACCGCGCGAGGCAAGCCGGGGCGACGTCCGTGATCGCACGCAGCCGGGCCGCGAAGGCCTCCCGCCCCGCCCCGACGAGAAGCGCCGGCACCGGGTTGGTGGTGTGGGCGCGCGTGCGCGCATCTTCAACGTTGCCGTGGTCACTCGTGAGAACGACGAGCGTCGTCGAGAGGTCGACGCGGGCCAGCACCCCGTCCAGGAAGCGGTCTAGGCGCTCGATGATCTCCACCGCGCCGTCGATCCTGCCGTGGCCGGCCAGATCGGTCTGGAAGAACTCGAAGATCGTAAACGCATGCCCGCGGACGATCCCGGCCAGGTTGCGGCCGGCGGCTTCCGGCGTGATCTCCGGAACGTCCGCGCCGAGGTCGCGGGCCCGCGTGTTCGTAAGATCCTGGTAGACCGCCTGTCCGGCGGCGAGATCGTCGACGGTCCGCAGGCGCACGCCGGCCTGCAGCGCATGGAGCGTGATCGCCCCGTAGCGCAGCCGCCGCGCGGCCACCGCCTCGAAGTACGCGGGCGTGTACGCGTTGGCGAGGGCAACCTCCGCGCCCTGCCGCCGCAACTCCCCCATCAATCCGTGCGCGGCCAGCAGCGCCGCGAGGGACGGCGTCGGGTACGCGGTCAGATGCCGCCCGATGTGCGCCGGGGCATTGCGGCCGGTCAGCAGCGCCGTCTGTCCGGTGGCGCTCTGCGGCAGGCCCGGCACCCCGAGGCACGCGTCGAGCGGCACGAGGACCGCCGTCGCGGTATGCCGCGGCGCAGGACGGGCGAGCGGTCCCCCCGCGAGTCCGCGCAGAACGGGCGTCGCGGCCCGGACAACCGGGTTGGACGACGGATCGTCGTCGCCGAGGCCGAGGCCGTCGACGAACACCAGCAGGATACGCATGTCCGGCACGTCCCCATCATACCGCAGACCGGCTCCCGCTTTGCGGCGCGAGGCGGGTCCGCGCGCGCGGGTCACCGCGCGATGAGCTTGGCGAGCAGTCCGGCCGCGGCCCCGCCGAGCACGAGCCAGGCGGAGTTGACACGGGTGCGGATCAGCACGACCGCGGCCGCGACGGCGAGCGCGGCCGTGAGCGGATCGACGATGCTGGTCAACCCCAGCTGCCACGCGACGGCCGCCATGAGTCCGAGCGCGGCGGCGTTCGCCCCGTCGAGGAAGGCGGCGGTCCACGGCGAGGCGCGCAGCCGCGGCACGAGCGGGTAGACCGCTGCGACAAAGACGAACGACGGCAGGAAGATACCGGCCGTGGCCGTGAGGGCGCCCGTCCACCGGCCGGTCAGATACCCGACAAACGTGGCGGTCGTGAAGACGGGACCGGGCGTGAACTGGCCGACCGCAATCGCATCGAGAAGTTGGCGGTCGGTGAGCCAGCGCAACCGGTGGACAAAATCGTCGCGCAGGAAGGCGAGCAACACGTACCCGCTGCCGTAGAGCGTCGCGCCGATCTTGAGGAAGGTCAGAAAGAGCGTGGCGAGGCTGAACGTCCCGGCCGCGGCCGGGGCCACCGCCCCCGGATCGAGCGGCGCCGGGGACACCGCGAGCATGACCCGCCCCGCTGCCGGGCGCGGCCCGTTGTCTACGACCATCACAAGCAACGCCAGCCCGAACAGCGGCACCAGCGGATTGAGCCCGACGAAGTAGAGCACGATCGACGCCACGGCGGCGGCGCCGAGCCGCCAAGTCTTCAGCGCCGTACGCATCAGACCGTAGATCGCCTGCACGATCACGGCGATGATGACGGGTTTGATGCCGTAGAGGAGCCCGGCGGCCTGCGGCAGCGAGCCGTAGCGCACGTAGGCCCAGGCGAACGCGAGCACGAGGAGCATCGCGGGCAGGATGAACAGCACGCCGGCCAGGACGAGCCCGAGCGCCCCCGCGCGCCGGTAGCCGAGGTAGATGGCGAGTTCGGTGGACGTCGGGCCGGGAATGAGGTTGCTCGCGCCGAGCAGATCGAGAAACTGCTGCTCGGTCATCCAGTTCCGCCGGACCACGACCTCCTGCCGCATGAGCGCGATGTGCGCGGCCGGACCGCCGAAGGCGATCCAGCCGAGCTTGAGAAAGAGCGCGGCAACTTCCCGAACGGAGGTGCCCTGACCCGACCCGGCGCCCACGAGGGCCTCTGGTTCGACGACGGCGGGACCGTCACCGCCCGCCGCGAGTTCAGTCCGTCGCCGGGACGGCCTCCATCGCCACGTCGCCTTCCGACCCATCGACCGGGCGAAGGTGGTGGCGCGGTAAGAAAAACCGGTTCGCGATCCAGGTCGGGACGACGGCGCTCGCGATCACGGTGGCGACGAGGAACGAATACTGCGACTGCGTGATAATTCGGTGCGACAGCCCGTACAGCGACGAGATCGTGCCGAAGGTCAGGCCGGTGGACATGAGCAGCGTGGTGTACATCGCGTCGTGTCTCGGGTACCGAGAGGCCATCGTCACCGGATAGATCCCCACGAATTTGCTCACGGCCTTCGCGAAAAAAAGCGCGGCGAAGGTGCCGAGGCCGCCTACGATCACAGGTACCTGCACGAACGACCCCGCGCGGAGGAAGTAAAACGGCGTGAGCAGCCCGAGCGTCAGCGTGCGCAGCCGCCGGATCAGCTCGTGGTCGCGGCCGACGGTACCCGCCAGCACCATGCCGATCAAGTAGGCGGGCAGCACGGCTTCGGAGCCCGACCAAGCGGCGAGCCAGCCCAGCCCGAACAGCGCGAACAACAGGAACTTGGTTTCGAACTCCGACGTCCGCCCGCCGTGTTGGCGGAAGAGATGCTCGGTCGTCCACAGCAGTGCGAACAGCGCCGCGAGCGTGCCGAGCGAGAACACTCCGGTCTTCCAGCCGAACGGCGCGAACAGCAGGCCGAGCGCGATCACCGTGCCGAGGTCGTTGATGAAGCACGCCGCGAGGATGACTTTGCCGAACGGGGTCTTGTTGAGGCCGAGCTCCAGCAGCACCGCGTAGACGACCGCAACCGACGTCGTCGACAGCGCCACCCCGGCGAGCCACGCCGCGCGCGGATCCCAACCCAGAACCGTCCGCGCCACCCACGCCGCCCCGAGGAACGGTGCGAGGAACCCGATCAGGCCGAGCACCGACGTTGCCTTCCAGGTCTTCCGGAACGCCACGGGATCGAGCTCGGCGCCGGCGAGAAACGTCAGTATCACGGCACCGGCGCTCGCGAGAAACGCGATCCACCCCTCGCCCGCGCCCATCGCCGCGGGACCCCATCGGGACGAGATGACCCAGGCGGCGCCCACGCCGACGACGATCTCGGTGAGCGCGACCGAGACCCGCAGCCACGCCGCGCACAAGGTGGCGATCAGCGCGAGGCCGATCCAGAGTGCCGCCAGCAGCCACACGTGCTCCATCCACGCGTCCTTCCCGGGGGACAACAGAAAAGCTCCCACCCCCGTGTGAGGTAGGAGCTATCAGCCCGTCGGTGGGACGGAACGCGGGCGGTTGTCAGGCGAGCTCCATCGCCGCGTGCATTATACGTGTCGCCTCTGACGGCCGTCAATCGGCCGTAGTCGAGCGCGCCGGTTCGCCCGTTTGGTCTGACGCGACCCCGAATAGGGCACAAAGTGCTACCGGTGGGGGGACAGTGACGGACGACGGCGCTCCCGAGGGCGGCACGCTGGTGCGTCAGGGCCACGCATCTCCCACCACGCCTCCGGACCGCAATTTAATAGAACGTTTCGTGAACCTCAGCGCAACCTTGACCCCCTCGTCGTCGGCGACAGACGCGGCCGAAGCGATCGGGGTCGCGGCCCTCGCGCTCACGGGGGGGCAGCGCGGCGCGGTCTACGTCCAGGGTGCCGACGGCCAGGCGACGCGCCTGTGGGCCTCGGACGGCGGATTCCTGGATCACGGGGGCTTGTCGGGACCGGGCCCCCTTATCTTTCCGGACGTCAAGGATCTGCCGCCGGGTCACGACGTCCGCCAGACGGCGGAACGCGGGGGCTACCGCGCGCTGGCTTCGTGGCCGCTCAATCACGCCGGCAAGGCGGTCGGTTCGGTCGTCTGCTGCTTCGACGCCCCCAGGGCGTGGTCGGCCGCCGAAATCGACGTCATGTCGGCGCTCGCGATGCAGGCCGCCGCGGCGCTCGAGTGCGCCCTGCATCCCGGGCGCGACGGCGGCCAGTGGGGCGGCGGGCCGGACGACGCGCGAGTCGCCGAGGCTCTGCGCATCCTGCTGGCCGAGAGCACGTCGCTGTTCGAGGCGCACCGGGAACTGGAGGCCCAGCACGCCCGACTCGTGCAGGCCCGTCAGGAACTCGGGGCTCTGAAATTCTGGCTACTCGCCCTGTACAGCGAACTGCGCCACGAGCGGTCGCGACTTACCGTGGAGCAGAGTCAGCTCACGAAGGCGCGCGACGAGCTCGCCTCAGAAGACGCCCGGATCACGGCCGCCCGCTACGCCCTCGAGACTCAGATTGCCGCGGCGCGCAATGAACTCGAGAAGGAGAGCGCCCGGCTCATGGCCGAGATGCGGCAGGAACTGTCGCAGGGCCGGACCCGCCCGGCACCAACGCTCGAGTCACCGGCCGATCCGCCGCTCGCCGCAAGGACGGCCCCGGCCGACCCGGCGCGGATCTCGGACGCCAAGCGCGTGTTGGAACAGGAGAGCGCGCGTCTCGTGGAAGCGCTCGAAACCGGTCGCGCCCCGGCGGCGGAGGCACTCACGGCGCCTTCCTCCGCCGTGGAGGCGGCCTCGGCGGATGGCCGGCCGGAGACGCCCCGGGCGGTGCAAGCAGTTGAGTTGGGCGGCCCCCTCACAGCGCCCCGCGGCCTCGAGGACCTGTTCCCGCTGCTCGTCGAGCGCGCCGCCAAGCTGTTGAACACCGACCGCGGCCCGCTCGCGGCCGACGATCAGGTCAAGATTCTCGGGCGGGCGCTCGACGACCGTGACGGCCACCGCGCCGGCTATAGCGAGCGGCTGGAAGCGTGGGCCGAGGCGACGGCCGGCATGTTGGGGTGCGACCGCGCGACGATCACCGACATCCGGCGCGCGGCGCTCCTCCATGACCTCGGCAAGATCGGCGTTCCGGAAGCGATTCTGCGGGCGACGGCCAGGCTGACGGACCAGGAACGCCAACTCGTGCGCTCGGTGCCGGCGCTCGCGGAGCAGATCCTCCGGCCGGTCAAAGGTATGGAGGGCGTGGCGGCAATTCTCGGGCACCGCTACGAACAGTGGGACGGCAAAGGATATCCGGACGCGCTGCGGGGGGACCGGATTCCGCTGGGGGCGAGGATTCTCGCCGTCGTGGACGCCTACGGCGTGATGACGACCGTCCGCCCCTACCGCGCGATGGTGTACTCGCTCGACGCGGTCGCCGAGCTGCGGCGCTGCGCGGGCGCCCAGTTCGACCCGAGGGTCGTCGAGGCGTTCTGCAGCGTCTTGAAGCGCGAGGGCTAGCCGGCGGCGGGCGCGGCCGCCGTCACTGCAGGCCGTAGGCCAAGAGAAAGGCCTTCACGTTCTGGTCGTGAAACCGCGGCAGCACCTCGAGCATCGCGCCGCGCGGCAGCTCGTCCTGGGCCGGATCTACCGCCGGGCCGTGGGGGCGACGAACAGCGAAATCCCAAGGCGCCCCGCGACGTCAACCGCGACCGGGTAGAGTGCCGCAGAGGTGAGCAGCACCGACGCGCCGGCGTCGGTGAGCTGGTACTCGAGCTCCGGGGCCCGGTTCAGGCGAGCGTGGCTTGTGGACGTATGCAGAACTTTGCGCGCGCTGCGCGTCTCCCGCCGCCGGGCTCGCCGGCGCCGGGGGGCGGCGGGGCGATCGGGTCGCGTGCCGTTTCGGGATCGACGAGGCGGATCGCGACGCGCTCGGCGTGGCGCGGGAGGTTGCGCCCGAGGATCCACCACGCCGGCTGCGCCGGGTACGCCAGCGACCGGGGCACGTGGCGCGGCCGTAGCGCGTCCCACGGGCGGGGAGACGCGGCATCACACTGCGGACGCCCCCCTTCGTCCACCGGTCCGGTCACTCGCCTATCTCGGCGGCTTTCACGGCCTGCCCGCACGACCTCCGGCACGTTCGCGACGCGCCCTCGAACGCGCACTTTGGCGCACCGGGACACCCCTCCTGCCAATGGGCCGCGACAGGCACGACGATTCCGCATCCACGAACCGCCACGGAAAGTCGACCGCGACTGAAATTCCGATGCGCGGCGTCGCGGCGATCCGGCGTGGTTTCGGGCCGCGCGCGAGGTACAGCGGTCCGCCCACCAGATCCGAGCGGTTGTGAGCGAGCGTCACGCCCATCGCCTCGGTGAGTCGGCCCGGGCCGCCGCCGATGAGACGTGGCTCGCGGGTGCCCCGGCGGCGCGCCATCTCCTCGATCCCCTCCACCGGCTCGATCGCCCGCAGCAGCACCGCGCCCGCGGTCCCCTCCGGCCGCGTCACGACGTTCAGGCACGCGTGGTTGCCGTAGCTGAAATAGACGTAGGCGGTGCCGGGCCGGCCCCACATTACTTCACTGCGGGGAGTCCGTCGATAAGCGTGGCTCGCCGGGTCACGCGGGCCGAGGTATGCCTCGACCTCGACCACGCGGCCGCACAGGCGGCCGCGTGGGGTTTCGTGGACCAAGTAGCAGCCGACCAGGTCGCGGGCGACGGCGCGGGTCGGCCGCGCGAAGAACGCCCGCGGCAGCCGACGCGGCGCCTCCCGCCCTGTCTCGGCCGCCTTCGCGGCCTCTCGCGGCACGGTTACCGCGCCAGAAAGTCGAGCAGCGTCTCGAGCGGCCACGCGTTGATGACGTGGGCCGCGTCCATCCAGCCGCGCCGCGCGACCCCCACGCCGCACGGCATGAAGTCGAGGTGCGCCTTCTGATGGGCGTCCGTATCGATGGCGACGAGCACCCCGCGCTCGCGCGCCTGCCGCACATGCACGTCCGGCAGGTCGAGCCGGTCGGGCGAGGCGTTGATCTCGACCGCCGTCTCCGTCCGGCGCGCCGCCTCGAGGATCGCGTCGACATCCAGGTCATACGGCGGGCGCTCGCCGATCAGCCGCCCGGTAGGGTGCCCGAGCACGTCGAGGTGGTGGTGCTCGAGCGCGCGGATCACACGCCTCGTCATCTCGTCGCGCGGCATCCGGAACCGGCTGTGCACCGACCCGACCACCAAGTCGAGCTCCGCGAGCACGTCGTCCGGATAGTCGAGCGATCCATCCCCGAGGATATCCACCTCCGCGCCCATCAGCACCCGGATGCCCACCGTGTCCGACAGCGCCCCTACCGCGGCGGCGTGCGCGCGCAGATCCTCGACGGTCACGCCGCGCGCGAACTTGAGGGACTGCGAATGGTCGGTGATGCAGCAGTAGGCGTAGCCGCGGGCCGCCGCCGCGCGCGACATCGTTTCCGCGGTGTCCTTCCCGTCGCTCCACTGCGTGTGCATGTGGAGATCGCCGCGGATCTCCTCGAGCGTCACGAGCCGCGGGAGCTCGCCGCGCTGCGCCGCCCCGATCTCGCCCTGATCCTCGCGGATCTCCGGCGGAATCCACGGCAGGCCGACCGCCGCGTACACCTCGTCTTCGGTCGCACCGCCGAGACGGCGTTCCGGCGCGGCCGATACATCGTACACCCCGTACTCGTTGATGCGCAGGCCGCGGCGCACGGCGAGCTCCCGCAGCCGCACGTTGTGCTCCTTGCTGCCCGTGAAGTACTGCAGCGCGGCGCCGTACGAAAGCGGTTCGATCACACGGACGTCACACTGAATCTCGATCCGCCCGAGAAGCACGCTCGCCCGCGTGGGACCTTGGGACAGGACCTGAGCCACCTGCGGCAGCGCGACGGCCGCCGCCATGGCCCCGGGTGCGTCGATCGCGGCCACGACGAGGTCGATGTCCGCGACGGTGTCCCGGAGGCGCCGCAGGCTGCCCGCCACCTCGACGGCCTTGACGCCGGCCGCCCGGCGAAGCCCCTCGACCGCGGCCTCCACGAGCGGCCGCACCTCGTAGGCCGAACGGCGGGTCCCCTGCTGCCGCCGGCGCTCGATGCCCTTGAGAATGTTGGCCTCGGAACGCGCGCCGAGCCGCGGGACCGAGCGGACGCGGCCCTCGCGACAGGCTTGTTCGAGCGCGTCGACGTCGGCGATCCCGAGCCCGCGGTAGAGCAGCAGCGCCGTCTTGGCTCCCACCTCCGGAATCGTCATGAGCTCCGGGAGCCCCGCCGGCAGATCGCCGCGGAGCGTTTCGTGGTAGGCGATGGCACCGGCACGTACGAACTCCTCGATCTTCTCCGCGAGCCCCGCCCCGATGCCGGGGATCCTGCGCAGCGCCCCGCGCGCGGCCACGGCGGCGACGTCTTCGCCGAGCTCCTCGATTGCGCGCGCGCCCTTGCGGTAGGCGTTGACCCGAAAGGACGATTCCTGCTTCAGTTCAAGGAAGTCGGCGATCTCCGACAGCAGGCGGGCGAGTTCGAGATTGCGGGGACTGATCAGAACGTGGCGCCACCCGGTCCCAGCCGTTGTATGTGGACCGGCAGCGCCGGCAGCAGCACCGCCTGGACGCGTTCGCTGCCGCTCAGGAGATACGGCGCGACCTGCGAGCGGTGCGCGTCGGCGGCGACGACGCCGCGGAACGGCGCGGCGAGCGTCAGCACGAGCAGCGACGCGGCCAATACGATGCCGCGCGCGATGCCGAAGACGCCGCCGACGAGTCCCGACGCGGGGAATTTGGCGCGCGCGAAGACCCAGCGGATGACCAGCCCGAAGGGCAGGTACAGGCCGAGCCAGATCACGACGAACGCGATGAACCGCTGCCAGGACACGGTGAGCACCGGCACCTGCTGGAGGTATTGTGCGCCGATCGGGTAGACCGCCGCGGCCGCGAGGTAGGTGGCCACGAGACCGGCGAGATCGACCAGACCCGCGACCGCGCCGAAGCGCGCCCCCCGGAGAATCGACACCAGCACGATCGCGAGCGTCACCCAATCGATCCAGTTCAGTGCGATCGTGCGGGGCATCCGGCCCTCCCCCTTCCGGCGTCCCCCGCCGGCCCGTCGACTCTGGCGCCTCCCCAGGAGCCCGGCGTCACGTCCGCAGCCGGCCGCCCGCTTGATCTTGAAGGGCTGTTCGAATCTTGACCATGATTTCCTCCGCCTCCCCCGCGGTCAACGTCCGGTCCGGCGCGCGGAAGCGCAGGCGGTAGGCCAAGTTGCGGTGGCCGGACGGCACCGGCGCTCCCGCGTAGACGTCGAAGAGCTCGACGGTCTCGAGCAGCGGCCCGGCCGTCGCGCGGATCAGGCGCTCGATCTCCGCCGCCGCGAGCGCCTCGGACAGCACGACCGCGAGATCGCGTTCCACCTCCGGGTAGCGCGGCAGCCCCGCGTACGTCCGGACCGAGCCCGCCACCTCCAACAGCGACTCGAGATCGAGTTCGGCCACACAGGGCCGGTACGGCAGCCGCTCGCGCTCGACGAGATCGGGATGCAGTTCTCCGAGCCGCCCGACTTCGCGACCGGCCAGCGTCACAGCCGCCACGCGCCCAGGATGCCACCAGGCGGCGCCGGTCAGCAGGTACGACGCCGACGGGAGCACCGCCGTCTCGGCGGCGAGGTCGAGATCGTGGAAGAGCGCGTCGACGATGGCGCGAAGGTGATAGAAATCCGCCACCGCGGTATCGGCGGATACGTTCCAGCCCCACCGCCAGCGGCCCATCACCGCGATGCCGACAGCCCGCCGCTCGTCCGGACGGCCGCCCGGCTCGCCGGCCCGCCACACCCGCCCCAGCTCGAACACGTGCACGTCCTGCTGGCGGCGCGAGGCGTTCGTCGACAGCACGCGCAGCAGTCCAGGAAGCACCGAGCGCCGCAGCGCCGCGTGCTCCGCGGTCAGCGGGTTGGCCAGCCGCACTTCGTCCCCGCCGTCCCGCCCGCCGGTCGCGGGCGCGGCCGGCGGCTCCGCGGCCACGAGCGTCAGCGTCACCGCCTCAGTCAATCCGGCGCGAAGCAGCGCGTCCCGCACGCGGCGCTCGCCCGCGACCGGGAGGGACACGCGGCCGGGGGTAGTCACGCCCCGCGGCAGCGTCAACGGCACGCGGTCGTAGCCGTATACCCGGATCGCCTCTTCGATCAAGTCTTCCTCGCGGGTCAGATCGGGGCGGTTGGTGGGCGGACGGACGGTGAGCGAGGCGGCGCCCGGCCGTACGTCGCAGCCGAGCGCGCGCAAGATGCGCACGATCTCCGCGCGCGGCACGTCGATTCCGAGCACCGCGGCGGACCGCCGCGGCCGCAGCCGAATCACCCGGTGCGGCAGCGGGCGCGGATAGACGTCCACGATGCCCGGCACGACGCGGGCGCCGGCCACCTCCGCCAGCAAAAGCCCGGCCCGCCGCTGTGCGAGGATCGGGCCCTCCGGGTCCGCGCCGCGCTCGAAGCGGCTCGAAGCCTCCGTGCGCACGCCAAGCCGGCGGCTCGTGCGCCCAATGCCCGGCGGGGACCAGTACGCGGCCTCCAGCAGGACCGTCCGCGTCTCGGACCCGATTTCGGTGTCCTGTCCGCCGATAATTCCGGCGAGCGACACCGCGTGCACGGCATCGGCCACCACGAGCGACTGCTTGTCGGCGGCGCGCGTGACGCCGTCGAGCGTGACAAGCGCCTCCCCCGGTCGCGCGCGGCGGACGATCAGACGCCGGCCCGCGACGCGCGCGAGATCGAAGGCGTGCATCGGCTGGCCCATCTCGAGCATGACGTAGTTGGTCACGTCGACGACGTCGTTGATCGCCCGCACGCCGGCGGCCTCGAGCCGCCGCTGCATCCACGCCGGCGACGGACCGACGCGCACGCCGTCGAGGACGGTCGCGGTGAACCGCGGGCACCCTTCGGGGTCCTCCACGGTAACGGAGATCCGGGCGCCCACCGCGCCGGCGGTCTCCGCCCGGCCCGCCCGCCGCCCCTTTGACGGCGCAGGCGCGGACCGCGCGCCACGGACCGCGCGCGCGCCGCCGCGGCCCTCGAGGCCGTCGGGCAACCGCAGCGCGCGGCCGAAGAGCAGCGCTGCCTCGCGCGCGATGCCGATGATCGACAGGCAGTCGGGCCGGTTGGACGTGACCTCCACGTCCAGCACGACGTCGTCGCCGTGCGGCTCCACGGCGTCGACGGGCAGGCCGACGGTCGCGAGACGCTCCACGAGCGTCTCGGTGGAAACATCGCCGAGGTCGACGTAGGCTTCGAGCCACTCGCGGGGAACCCGCATCTCCCCTCCCTACACTTGTCGCAAGAACCGCACGTCGTCTTCGTAGAGCAGCCGGATGTCGTCGATGCGGTGCTTGAGCATCGCGCAGCGTTCGATGCCGATCCCGAAGGCGAAGGCCGTGTATCGCTCCGGGTCGATGCGCGCCATCTCGAGCACGCGCGGATGAAACATCCCGCAGCCGAGGATCTCGAGCCAGCCGGACCGCTTGCAGACCGCGCAGCCCCGGCCGCCGCAGATCACGCAGCCAATGTCCATCTCCGCGCTCGGCTCGGTGAACGGAAAGTACGACGGCACGAAGCGTACGCGCGTACCGGGGCCGAAGTAGCCCCGCGCGAACTCGTACAGCACGCCCTTGAGGTCGGAGAGGCGGACGCCCTCGTCGACCATGAACCCGTCGATCTGCTGGAACATCGGCGAGTGGCTCGCGTCGACCGGGTCGCGCCGGTAGCAGCGGCCGGCGCTCACGGCGCGCATCGGCGGCCGGCGCGCGTCCATCACGTGGACGTCGACGACGGTCGTGTGCGTACGCAGCAACCAGGTGCCGTCAATGTAGAACGAATCCTGCGCGTCGCGCGCCGGATGGTACGGCGGTATGTTGAGGCGCTCGAAGTTGTCGCGATCGGACTCCACGTCCGGACCGTCCTCGACGTCGAAGCCCATGCCGCGGAAGATCTCCGTGATCTCCCGCGCGGCCCGGGCGAGCACGTGGGCCCGCCCGCGCGCCAGCGGCCGGCCCGGAAGCGTGACGTCGATGCGCTCGGCGGCGGCGAGCGTCGCGCGGGCGGCCTGCCCGAGGACCTCCCGCCGCCGGGCCAACGCCCGCTCGACGTAGTCCTTGAGCTGATTGAGGGTCTGGCCGAGCCTTGGGCGGTCTTCCGCGGGGGCCGCGGCGACATCCCGGAACGCGCGCGTGATGCGCCCGGAGCGGCCGAGGTACCGCACGCGAATCTCCTCGAGCGCGGGGTCGCCGTTTGCGGTTTCGATGTCCCGCGCCGCCTGCGTGCGGATCTCGTCAATCCATGCGACGTTCTCCACCATCGCCTCCGGGAAACAACAACGCACTTCCCGTCCGAAGGGACACAGGGGAAGTGCGGCCCCTACGAGAGCTCAGCGCACGCGTGGGATCAGTTCAGGATCGGCACCACCCAACGACTCTCGCCGTCGGTCAGGTCCCGATAGACCAGGTACGCCCAGATCGAACCGGTTGCTTCGAACAGACGCCAGAAGCACTCCGGCGTCCACGCGATTTCCACCGCGCCTCCCCCGTCGAACTACGACGACTGCGCGGCGAGTTCCGGCGTCCGGGGCCCGCCGTCGCGAAGTGGATTCGAACGCCGCTAGTATAGCACACGGTCCCCGCCGCCCCCGCCGCCGCCGCAAGCGCGCGGCGCGAGCAGTCCCGCCGCCTGATAGAGGAGCACCGCCGCCGCCGCGGCGACGTTGAGTGACTCCACCGGACCGAGCACCGGCACACGCACCGCGAGCGCGCCGTGCGCGCGCCAGACCGCGGCCGGCCCTTCCGCTTCGCTGCCGAGTACGAGAGCGAGCGGGCGGCGCCACGTCGCCGCGGTCGCGGCCTCCCCCGCGTGCGCGTCGGCCACCACGATGCGCATCCCGGCCGCCCGCAGCGCGCCGTCCGCCTCCGCGGCCCCGGCCGCAAACCCGACCGGCACCTGGAACGCCGCCCCCGCCGACGCGCGGAGGGCCTTCGGGGCGAACGGATCGGCGGTCGCGCCGGCCACGACGACGAGCGTCGCGCGGCACGCGACCGCCGTGCGGACGATAGCGCCGACGTTTCCGGGGTCTTGAACCGCGTCGAGCACCACGGCGAGCGTCTCCGACCCGGCCGCGGACGGCAGCGCCGAGGCCGCGGGCCGCGGCGCGACGCCGAGCACGCCCTGTGGCGACGGCACCTGCGTGAGGGTCGCGAAAACCTCCGG
>DASSJF010000005.1 GCA_035691305.1 bacterium | reverse complement strand
GGTAGGTGGGCTGCGCCTGCGGCGGCTGCTGCCACTGGGGCCGCTGATAGGTCGGTTGCGGTTGCGGCTGTGGGCGCTGGTAGGTGGGCTGCGCCTGCGGTTGCTGTTGCCACTGGGGCCGCTGATATGTCGGTTGCGGCTGCGGCTGCGGGCGCGGGTAGGTGGGCTGCGCCTGCGGCGGCTGCTGCCACTGGGGCCGCTGATACGTCGGTTGCGGTTGCGGGTGCTGGTAGGTGGGCTGCGCCTGCGGTTGCTGTTGCCACTGGGGCCGCTGATACGTCGGTTGCGGCTGCGGCGCCGGGGCCGGACGCTGAAATACCGGCTGGGACTGCGGCTGCCACTGCGGCCGTTGGTAGGTCGCCGGCATCGAACGATGCGGCGCCGACCATGCGTTGGGCCGCGAAGTCACCGTCCGCTGCCACTGCTGCATCTGGTATCGAGGCGCGTCCCAGTGCGAATCGCCCACTGCGACCGGCGCCTGTGTGTAGATGTTGACGTACGTGCCGCTGTAGTAGCGGTAGGTCGGGTGATAGTAGTACGACCGGTACGGCCCGTAATAGGGGTACCGGCGGTACGCTCCGTCGTAATCTCGGACGGCGAGGTACTGGTAGTTATTCACCGCCACGATCCCGAGGACCGTGCCGACGATCGGCGTCGCGACGTAGATGATCGGCGGGGATGCAGGATACCAGCCGGTGTACGGTCGGTACGACGCGCTGTAGTAGTGATGGTAGTACGCGCCGTAGTACGGATAGCGGTAGTAGGCGGCGCTGTCGTGCGCGAGCAGATAGAGCAGCCCGCCGACCAGGATGGTGCCGAGCACCGCGCCGACGATCGGCATCGGTGCGACCGCGGTCTGGGTCGCCGCCAGGACCGGGACGGGGCCGGTCACGTCGATCTGGGTGGCGACGAACTCGTTGTCGTACGGAACGACCCAGGCGTCCACGGGCGCGCCGACGTATCCATTGAGCGAGCAGAAGTCCACGCTTGACGATTCCACCGCGACCGCCGTCGAATCGGAGGCGTAGACGGTTTCTGTGTTGCCCAAAGCGTCGAGCGTCGTCACCGCGCCGTTCTGGCAGTCGACGGTCTCGAGCGTTCCTTGGATTTCCGCGGCGGTTTGTGCGTGGCCGACGCCGTTGAGCCCAAGAAGTGAGACGAACACGGCGATCACGACGGCAATAGCGCTTCGCACGGCTCAACCCTCCTCAGCCTGCTTGCCTGCCCTCACGATACCGCCGGCTCGTGAACGCGGTGTGGGAAAGCGGTGCGGAAACCATGCGGACTTTGTGAACGGCCCTTCGGAGTTGTGAAGCCCCGGCCGGGGATGATCCGGCGCGTCGCCCGTTGAACGAATTCGCGTGCCCGAACTGCCGGACGTCGAATCGGCCGCGCGCTACCTCCGCCGGCGCATCCGCGGCCGGCGTGTGTCGCGCGTCGCCGTCCGTGATCCGTCCGTCGTGCGCTCCCCCGCACCGCGCACGTTCGCGCGCACGCTCCGTGGCCGCCGGGTCCTGACGGTCGGTCGCCGGGGCAAGTACTTGATCTTTCCGCTGAGCGGCGCGTTCGTCATGGTGGGGCACTTGCGCATGACCGGAGATTTCGTCGTTGTGCCGAGGCGCGCGGTCTTTCGTCCGCAGACGCGGCTCGTCGTCGGCTTTGGACCGGACGACATGCGGTTCGTGGACCAGCGGCGGTTCGGCCACGTGGATCTCGTCCGCGTGGGTCACCTGGCGAAGGTTCCCGGACTGCGCGCGCTCGGCGTGGAGCCGTTGACCGCGGCGTTCTCGCCGGACCGCCTGCGCGCCCTGATCGCTGGCCGGCGCGCAACGCTCAAGGCGTTCTTGCTGCGTCAGGACTTGATCGCCGGCATCGGCAACATCTACGCCGACGAGATTCTATTTCAGGCGCGCCTGCACCCCGCGCGGATGCTGCGCACGCTGCGCCCGCCTCAGATTCGCGCCCTCCATCGCTCGATTCGCGCGGCGCTCCGCCGGGGGATCGCGGCGCTCTCGCGCCGCGGCGCGCCGGCCGGCGATCTTGTCGAAGCCCGAAGGCGGGGAGGGACCTGCCCCCGCTGCGGCGGTCTCCTGCGAACCGCGAAGATCGGCGGGCGGACGGCCTACTTCTGTCCGCGCTGCCAGCGCTGAGCGCCGGCGGGCGAGAGAGAGGGGCGGCCGCTCGGGCCGCCCCTCAATTTGTCCCAAGGACCGCTCGGCCCGTCTAGTGCCCGTGGAACAGATTCAGCGCCGATCCCTTCCGGAACCACTCCAGCTGCGAGGTGCTGTACGAGTGGTTGAGCCAGAGCGTCTCGGTCGTACCGTCGGCGTGACGGATCCGGCACTCCACCGGCTTGCCCGCCGCCATGGCCTCCAGACCGACCAGGCTCACGCGATCGTCCTCGCGGAAACGGTCGTAGTCGCCCGGCTCGGCCAGCGTGAGGGCCAGTACGCCCTGCTTCTTGAGGTTCGACTCATGAATGCGCGCGAAGGTGCGTGCGATCACGGCCGCGGCCCCCAAAAGGCGCGGCGACAGCGCCGCGTGCTCGCGGCTGCTACCCTCGCCGTAGTTGGAGTCGCCGATCACGACCCAGCGGAGCCCGCGCGCATTGTAGTCGCGCGCCACCGCGGAGACCGGCTGGCCGGCCTCCGCGGTGATGAGGTTGCGGACTTTGCCCGCCTCACCGGTGAAGGCGTTGATCGCGCCTGAGAACACGTTGTCGCTGAACTTGTCGAGATGGCCCCGGTAGCGCAGCCACGGGCCGGCCGGGGAGATGGCGTCGGTCGTGGTCTTGCCCTTCGCCTTTAATAGAATAGGCATGTCCGCAAAATCTTTCCCGTCCCACGCCGGCCAGGGTTCCATGAGCTGCAGGCGTTCGCTCTTCGGGTCGACCTTCAGCTCCACCGGGCTGCCATCGGCGGGCGGCGCCACGTAGGTGATGCGGCCGGGGTCGAAAGGCGTGGACGGCACCTCGGGCGCCGGGGCCGGGGCGCGCAGCCGGAAGGGCTTCCCGTCCGCGCCGGTCAGGGTGTCCGTGAGAGGATTGAACGACAGCCGGCCGGCGAGCGCGAACGCCGTGACCAGCTCCGGACTGCCGATGAAATTCATCGTCGTGGGTTGCCCGTCGTTGCGGCGGGGGAAGTTGCGATTATAGGAGGTCACGATCGTGTTCGGGACCGTCGCTTCCGCGCTGGCCCGCCGCCACTGTCCGATGCACGGGCCGCAGGCGTTCGCGAGGACCGTTGCCTTGATCTCGGTCAGTGAATGCATCTGGCCGTCGCGCTCGATCGTCGCCCGGACCTGTTCGGAGCCGGGCGTCACGAGGAACGGTACGGCCGCTTTGAGTCCGTGCGCGCGCGCCTGCTCCGCCACGTCGGCCGCGCGGCTCATGTCCTCGTAGGACGAGTTCGTGCAGCTGCCGATGAGCGCCGCGGAGATCTTGTCGAGGAACTCGTTCTTGGTGTCCCGGACTTCGGCGGCGAGCTTGGAGACCGGCCGCGCCCGATCCGGCGAGTGCGGTCCGACGACGTAGGGCTCGAGCGCCGACAGGTCGAGCCGGACCACCCGGTCGTAGTAGCGCTCGGGGTCGGCTTCCACTTCCGTGTCCGGTGCCAGCAGATGCTGATGCGTGCGGGCGGGGTCGACGAGCTCCGCGCGGCCGGTGGCCCGCAGATACGTCGCCATCCGCTCGTCGTACGGAAACATCGACGTCGTCGCGCCGAGCTCCGCTCCCATGTTTGTGATCGTGGCCTTGCCGGTCGCGCTGATCGTGCGCGCGCCGGGGCCGATGTACTCGACGATCGCGTTGGTACCGCCCGCGACGGTGAGCTGGCCCGCGACGTAGAGGATCACGTCCTTCGGCGCCGTCCAGCCGCTCATTTCACCGGTCAGGTAGACGGCGATGTGCTTCGGGTAGAGTACCTCCCACGGCAGGCCGGCCATCACCTCGACGGCGTCCGCGCCGCCCACACCCACCGCGCAGGCGCCAAGCCCGCCGGCGTTCGGAGTGTGCGAGTCGGTGCCGATGATCAGCTCGCCGGGAAACGAGTAGTGTTCGAGAACGACTTGGTGGATGATGCCGGCGCCCGGCCCCCAGAACCCCGCACCGTACTTCGCCGCCGCGGACCGGAGAAAGTCGTAGACCTCCGAGTTTTCAGCGATGGAGGCCTGGAGATCCGCCCGGCCTTCGACCCGGGCCTGAATCAGATGGTCGCAGTGGATCGTGGTCGGCACGGCCACGGCGCTGCGGCGTGTCTGCATGAACTGCAGCATCGCCGTCTGCCCCAGTACATCCTGAAGGACGACGCGGTCGGGCCGCAGCAGTAGGTAGCTGTGGCCCGGCCGCATCTCCTGCGAGTCGGGATCGTCGAGATGGCCGAGCAGCACCTTATCCGCCAGCGTGAGCGGCCGGCCGAGGCGGCGCCGGACCACGCCGAGCGTCCGTTCCATGCGTGCGTAGACCGCGGCCGCCATCGCGGCGGTCGACTCGATCGTGACCATGCGGAAAGCCCCCCAGATGGGATCCGAACCCAACAGAGCATAGCACTCTGCGCGCGGGGCGTCACCGCGGCCCCGTTCGCTCGTGTCTCGGCCGCATTCGCGGTCCTGCAGGGAGCCCCGCGTGATCGTCGAACGCGCTCGCCGTGAGCGAGCGCATCATCGCGCACGTCGACATGGACGCGTTCTTCGCGGCGATCGAGGTGCGCGACCGTCCCGAGTATCGCGGCCGGCCGGTCGTCGTCGGCGCCGGCCCGCATGCACGCGGCGTGGTGGCGGCCGCATCGTACGAAGCGCGGCGGTACGGCATTCACTCGGCGATGCCGTCGCGCCGCGCGTTCACGCTGTGTCCGAGCGCCGTTTTCCTCCCACCCGACATGGCGCGCTACCGGGCCGAATCGGCGCGGCTCTTTGATCTGCTCGAGACCTTCACGCCGCAGATCGAACCGATCTCGGTGGACGAAGCCTTTCTCGATCTGACCGGCTGCCCCGTGCCGGCCGCACCGGAGGATGCGCCGCACGGAGCGGCCGAGCAGACGGAGACAGGCGTGCGGTTCGGGCGCGCGATCCGGCGGCGGATCCGGGTGCGGCTCGGGCTGCCCGCGTCGGTCGGTGTCGCGCCGAACAAGTTTCTCGCGAAGGTCGCCTCGGAACTGGCGAAGCCCGACGGCGTGCGCCGGATCCCCGCGAGCGGCGTGCGGGCCGAGCTCGACCCGCTGCCGGTCGGCGTGCTGTGGGGCGTCGGGCCGGAGACGCGCGCGCGGCTCGAGGGCCGGGGCATCACGACGATCGGCGCGCTGCGGCGGACACCGGTCTCCGCGCTGCGGGCGATGCTGGGGTTTCCCGCCGAGCGGCTCGCGGCCCTCAGCCGCGGGGAGGACGACCGCCCCGTCGATCCGGGCGGCGAGGCGAAATCCATCGGCCGCGAAACGACCTTCGACCACGACACGCGCGACCGCGACCTGCTCGCGCGTACACTCCGCGCGGCGTGCGAGGACGTGGCCCACAGCCTGCGCGCCGAGGGCCTCGCGGGCCGCGTCGTCGTGCTCAAGGTGCGCTTCGAACCGTTCGACACCGTGACGCGGCGCCTCACGCTGCCCGCGGCGACGGACCACGGCGGCCGGATCTCGGAAGCGGTCACCGATCTTTGGAAGCGGCTCGGAACGTTGACGCGGCGCGTGCGTCTCGTCGGGGTGTCGGTCAGCGGCCTCGAGCGGCCCGCGGCGGCGCAGACCGATCTCTTCGGTGGGGCCGGCGCGGGGGGCGCGCGGGGGGCGGCCGAGCCGGCGCTCCGTAAGCCGGTGGATCACGTCGTCGATGCGATCAACGAGCGGTTCGGGGAGGGCACCGTCGGACCGGCGCGCGTGCTGGAGCCGGGCGCCGCTACCCCACGGGAGGACCGGAGGGCGCGGCGGCTGCCGCGGCGGCCAGCACCTCGTTCTTGAGCACGCCGATGAACGGCAGGTGGCGGTACCGCTCGCGATAGTCGAGGCCATAGCCGACCAGGAAGCGGTCCGGCACCTCAAAGCCGCGGTACCCGATGTCGAGCGTGTCGAGGATCCGGCGGTACGGCCGGTCGAGCAGCGTGCAGATGCGGAGGCTCGCGGGCGCGCGTGCCTGCAGGAGGCGCAGCAGGTAGCCCGCGGTCAGCCCCGTGTCGATGACGTCCTCGACGAGCACGACGTCGCGCCCGGTGATCTCCACGTCGAGGTCCTTGATCAGCCGCACAACGCCGCTTTGGGCTTTGGCGCCACCGTACGTGGTGATCGCCATGAAGTCGATCTCGACCGGCACGGCGAGCGCGCGCGTCAGGTCCGTGAGGAAGTACACCGCGCCCTTGAGGACCGACACGAGTAGGGGAGCGCGGTCTGCGTAGTCGCGGGAGATCGCCGCGGCGAGTTCGCGCACGCGGCGGGTGATTTGGTCTTCCGTGAACAGAACTTCCTGGATGTCGGCCTGAGGTCCGGTCACCGCGTCTACCGGGGCGCGAGCTGCGGTTCGCCGGCCGGCGCCAGCCCGTACTTCAGAAGCAACTGGCGGTAGTCGCGTCCGTAGAAGATCTTGACGTTGATGTGGGGGTAGAGCTCGCGCAACCGCCGCAGCTTGCGGTTTTTCTTGGTGACGAGGCTCTGCTTCAGCGTCGTCAGCTCGATATAAAGGTTGAGATCCGGGAGATAGAAGTCCGGATTGAAACTTTCGATTGCGCGGCCCCGGGCGTCCCAGCGGAGGGGGAAACTGCGGGGTTCGTATTCCCACCGGACCCCGTAAAAATCCAGTATTCGTGCGAACTCAGCCTCGCTGGCGTGGGCGAACCGCGGGTGCCCTTCGCCGGCGGGCAAACGGCTCCTCACCGAGCCCCGTGGTCCTCCCTGTCTTGGCGAGACCTCCGGCCGCCCTTCGGCGACCTCCTGCCGGCTACGTCGACCTTGAGCGATAGTATAGCCGCCGGTGTAAAATAAGGCAAGGAGAGGGTTTGGGGATCGGCGAACGTGTGTCCAACCCGAAGCATGTCCCTCTTGAGAGGGCCCGGACCGCGGCGTTCGCAAAACGCGAATGCGGCCGGCGGGCCGGGAGGCAGTGTGCGATGACGACACCCCCTGCGGGTGGCCGGCCGGAATCCACGGGATCCGAGCACGACGTTGAGCACTACATGCAACAGCTGCGCAGTGCCGACGTCACGCTTCGCAGTGATGCCGCCCACGCGCTCGGCAAGCTGGCCGACGAACGAGCGGTGCCGGGCCTGGCCGAGGCCCTCCACGATCAGGACGAGTATGTCCGGAAGAGCGCCATCATGGCGCTACGTCGCGTCGGCGGGCAGGCCGCGATGGAGGCGATGCGCCAGGCGCTCGGCGACCGGTCCGAGCAGGTCTGCGTGCAGGCGGTGAAGGGTCTCGGCGAGCTGCGTGACGCCGGCGCCGCGGAGGCGCTCATCAAGGTGCTCTCGCGCCGGGAGCGGTCGCTCGTGACCGCGGCGACGGACGCGCTGATCCGGATCGGGCCCGAGGCCGTCGGTCCGCTCATGGAGGCCTTCAAGGATCGGTACCTGCGGCGGCGGATCGGCGCGCAGGTCTGGCGGATCCTCACCGAGATGGGGCCGCGGAGCACCGACGCGCTGCTCGCGGCCCTCAACGACGAAAACTATTACGTCAAACTGACCGCGCTGACGATCCTCGGGCGCATCGGGGACAAGCGCGTCGTGGCGCCGATCATCAACGTGTTCTTGAGCGACCCGCGGCTCCAGGAGACCGCCGCGGGCACGATCGGCCGGCTGGAGGAACGGGTGGTGATCGCGCTCCCGCCGGGCGACCGCGAGGCGGGTTTGCCGCCCGAGGTCGTCCAGGCGCTGCAGCAGGGCGATCGCGACGCCGTGCTTCAGGCGCTCACCGGCGCCATGGAGAATCCGATCGGCAAAGTGCGGCGCTTCGCGCTCAAGGCGATGTTCGCGCTGCTGGGTGAGGCGTCGTTCGACAGGCTGCTCGGCTATCTCGCCGACGACGATCCCGACGTGAAGCGGCTCGTGGTGCGCCTCCTCGGGAAGTTGCGAGACAAGCGCGTGATCGAGCCGCTGATGGGCCTGCTGCTGAAAGACGGTGGCCAGGTGGAAGAAGCGGTGTGGGACACCCTCAAGGTGCTCACGAACCTGCACGAGTATGAAGAGTTGCGCAAGCGCGTCGCGCGGGAGAAGGCCGGAACTCGTCCGGCCGTGAAGACCTATAAGAAGAAAGATGTCTCTCCGGACTGGTGGCGCGACCAGGACTGACGCGCGGCCCGCGGGCGGCGGGGCTCCGCTTCACGTTCTTCTCACCAACGACGACGGAATCGCGTCGCCCGGGTTGCTCGCGTTGGCCCGGGCGATGAGCCGTGCGGCGTCGACGTTCGTCGTCGCGCCGGAGCACGAGCGCAGCGCCGCGAGCCACGCGATCACCCTCCACAAGCCGCTCCGCGCGACCCGCGTCGCGCTCGCCGGCCTCGACGTGCCGGCCTGGGCGACCAACGGCACGCCGGCCGACTGCGTGGCGCTCGGCATGCTCGAGTTGCTCGCTCAGCCGCCGGACGTCGTCGTCTCGGGCATCAACGTCGGCGCGAACCTCGGCATGGATCTCATCTACTCCGGCACCGTGTCCGGCGCGGTCGAAGGGGCGCTCTTCGGCGTCGCCGCCGTCGCGATGTCGGTCGCCGCGTTCCGCGACCTGTACTGGGAGCCGGCGGCGGACTTTGCGGTGCAGCTGGTCGCGCAGATTGCGCAGCACGGCCTGCCGTCCGATACCTTCCTGAACGTGAACGTCCCGAACCGCCCCGCGCTCGAGATCGGCGGGGTGGAGATCACGCGCCAGAGCACCCGCCGCTTCGCCAGCCGGCTCGAAAAGCGCGCCGATCCGCGCGGCCGCGATTACTACTGGCTGACCGGATCCGCGGAGGATGCGGAGAGCCCCGGGGGCACGGACGCCTGGGCGGTGGCGCAGGGGCGAATTTCGGTCACGCCGCTGCGGCTCAGCATGACCTACGAGGAGCTCGATCCGGTCCTCCGCTCCTGGAGGCTGGCGGTGCCGGGGCGCTGATGGGCATACGGATGCCGTGACCGGGGCGCGGACGTGGTGGCTGGGGGGCAATGGGAACCGGGCGGCGGACGCCGCCGGGGGCCCGATGGTCCGCTTCGCCTCGGTGCGCAAGACGTATCCGAACGGCGTCGAGGCGCTGCGCGATGTTTCGTTCGAGGTCGCACCGGGCGAATTCGTCTTCATCGTCGGGCCGACGGGGGTCGGCAAATCCACGCTGCTCAAGATGATCTACCGCGAGGAGCTACCGACCCGCGGGACGGTTCACGTCGGGGGCCGCGAAGTCACGCGGATGCCGGCGCGCGAGATCCCGTACCTGCGCCGGCGTGTCGGCGTCGTCTTTCAGGACTTCAGGCTGCTGCCGCGCAAGTCTGCCTGGGAAAACGTCGCGTTTGCGCTGGAGGTCACCGGCAGCGCGCCGCCCCACGCCGGCCGCCGGGTGACGGAACTCTTGGAACAGGTGGGGCTCGCCGCGCGGCCCGACGCGCTGCCGCGGGAGCTGTCCGCCGGCGAGCAGCAGCGCGTCAGCATCGCGCGCGCGCTCGTGCACCGGCCGCGCCTCCTGCTCGCGGATGAGCCGACCGGCAACCTCGATCCCGCCACCTCCTGGGAGATCGTGCAGTTGCTGCAGCGCATCAGCGCAGAGGGCACGACCGTGATCGTGACGACCCACGACCAGACGATCGTCGACCGCCTCCGGCGCCGGGTTATCGCCGTCGACCACGGCGCGATCGTTCGCGACGACGCCGAGGGTGCCTACGCCGGCCGTGGGGACTAGCCGGCGGAACGCGCCGGCCTCGCCCCGCGGGAGCGGGACCGGCCGCCGGCATGCTAAGGCGCCGCGGTCGGTGCGCCCGCTCGGCCTCCGCTATGCTCTCGCCGAGGGCGCCCAGGGCTTCTTCCGCAACGGGCTGATGAGCCTCGCGTCGGTCGTGATCACCGCGGTGACGCTCGTCGCGCTGGGAGGTGCGCTCGCGGTCGCGGGCGCGCTCAACCACGTGGCCGCCTCGCTCGAGCAGCAGCTCCAGGTCGTCGCGTACTTCCGCGTCGGGGTCACCACGGAGGAGGTCGCCGCGGCGCGCGGGCAGTTGGCGCGCGTTCCCGGCGTCGCGGGCATCGAGTACGTGTCCCCGGAGGCGGCACTGCGGCGCCTCGAGGCCCAGATTGGACCGCGGGCAAAGTTCCGGGATCTGCTCCAGCACAATCCGCTGCCGGGGTCCCTCGTCGTGACCGCGACGGCGAGCGACCAACTGCCGGTGATCGCGGCGGCGGCGCGGGATCTCCCCGGGGTCGAAGAGGTGCGCGACGGAGGCGAGGTGCTCGACCGGCTGCTCCGCGTGACCCGCGCCGTGCGCGTCGGCGGGACCGCGGCCGGCGTTCTGCTCGCGTGCGTGGCGCTCGTCGTGATCGCCGCGACGGTCCGGCTCACGGTGTTCGCGCGGCGCGCGGAGATCGAGGTGATGCGGCTCGTCGGCGCGACCGCGTGGTTCATCCGGTGGCCCTTCGTCGTCGAGGGCGCCGTGACGGGCGCGTGCGGCGCGGTGGCCGCCGCGGCCGCGGTGGCGGGAGGCTACGCGCTGATCGCCGGCGGCGCGACGCGGGCGCTGCCGTTCGTGCCCCTGCCGGGGGCGGGGGAGGTCGCGTTTGATGTCGTCTGGAAACTGCTCGTGTGGGGAGTAGTCATCGGCGTGACGGCGAGCCTGTTGGCCGTGCGCCGGTATGTACGCGTCTGAGAGTAGGAGGGGAGAGATTATGGCCAAAGCAGTGATGACGGCGCCGCGTGAAGACGCCTGGCAAGTCGCGCTCCGGCAGTTTCAGATCGCCGCGGACATGCTCGGCCTCAAGCGCGGCGTGCGGGAACTGCTCGCGCAGCCGAAGCGGGAATTGACCGTCAACTTTCCGGTCAAACTGGAGGACGGCTCCGTCCGGGTCTTCACGGGCTACCGCGTGCACCACACGACGGTCCCCGGACCCACGAAGGGCGGCATCCGCTACCATCCTGACGTGACGCTCAACGAGGTGCGGGCGCTCGCGATGTGGATGACGTGGAAATGCGCGGTCGTCGGGCTGCCCTACGGCGGCGCGAAGGGCGGCGTGATCTGCAATCCCAAGGAGTTGTCGCTGCAGGAGCTCGAGCATCTGACCCGGCGGTACGCTACCGAGATCTCGATGCTGATCGGGCCGGAGAGCGATATCCCCGCGCCCGACGTCGGCACCACGCCGCGCATCATGGCGTGGATCATGGACACCTACAGCATGCACCGCGGATACTCGGTCCCCGCGGTCGTGACCGGCAAGCCGCTCTCGATCGGCGGCTCGCAGGGCCGCGTCGAGGCAACGGGGCGCGGTTGCATGATCACCGCCCGCGAGGCGGCGAAGCACCTCGGGATGCCGCTGGCCGGCGCGCGCGTCGTCGTCCAGGGCTACGGCAACGTCGGCAGCATCGCGGCGATGCTGCTCCAGGAACAGGGCTGCAAGGTCGTCGCGGCCAGCGACAGCGGCGGCGGCGTCTACAACCCGAAGGGCATCGACCCGGCCGACCTGCTGCGCCACAAGGAGCATACCGGCAGCGTGACCGGCTACCGGGGCACGGACGCGATCACCAACGACGATCTCCTCGAGCTGCCGTGCGAAATTCTCGTGCCGAGCGCGCTGGAAGGCCAGATCACGAAGGACAACGCCGATCGGATCAAGGCCCGCATGGTCGTCGAGGGCGCAAACGGCCCCACCACGCCGGAGGCCGACGAGGTGCTGCGCGGCAAAAAAGTCTTCGTCGTCCCCGACATTCTGGCCAACGCGGGCGGCGTCGTCGTCTCCTACTTCGAGTGGGTCCAGGATCTGCAGTCGTTCTTCTGGACCGAAGAGGAGATCAACGAGCGGCTCGAGCGGATCATGGTGCGCAGCTTCCGCGAAGTGCTCGAGACGTCGCAGGAAAAGCAGGTCCACATGCGCACCGGCGCGCTGGTGCGCGCGGTGAGCCGCCTGAACGACGCGCTGTTGACGCGAGGAATTTACCCTTAGCGTTCCTTCGGTCGGCTTTTCTCGGGCTGTCCAGGTGGCGGCGGCCGCGCGACGCGCCGCGGCGACACCCACTTCTGCGGCGGGCGGCCCGCCGCTTCATCGCGGGCGAGCGCCTCGTCGAGGTGCTCGTCCTGCTTTGAGTTCCAGGAGGTTGCCCGACACGATGCGAATCGTACGGGCGTCCCTTTGCTCTGGGGGGGAAGCGACAGGGGAGGTGGGATCGTGAAACGGATTATCGCACTTGGCGCGATTCTGGCGGTTCTTGGATTCACCGCCGGCGCGGGCGGCCCGAGCGCCGGCGCGGCGACCCGGACGGTCAAGATCGGCGTGGATCTGCCGATGTCGGGCGGCGAGGCGCCGAACGGCGTGCCGACCAACAACGGCGTGCTGCTCGCGATCGACGAGGCCAACAAGGCCGGCGGGATGTACACGTTCCAAGAGGTGCTGAAGGACGACGCGGTCAACGGCGTCCACGATCCCGCGCAGGGCGCGAAGAACGTGCAGGAGCTCGTCGCCGACGCCGAGGTGATGGGCATCGTCGGCAACTTCAACAGCAACGTCGGCAAAGCGTCGATCCCGATCAGCAACGCGGCGGGCGTCGTCCAGATCACCCCGTCGCAGACGAACCCGTCGCTCACGAAGGGGGCGGACGCGAAGGCTCTGCGGGCGAAGGCGAACAACTACTTCCGGATCTGCGCGACGGATGACCTGCAGGGGCCCGTGGCCGCGGACTACGCGTTCAAGGCCCTGAAGGCACGCAAGATGGCGATTCTCGACGACACGGAAACCTACGGCAAGGGCATCGCCGACGAGGTTGAGAAGGAGTTCAAGCGGCTCGGCGGCACCGTGCTGAGCCACGACGGCATCCCGAAGGGCACTCAGGACTTCCACGCCATCCTGACCAAGATCAAGGCCGAGAACCCCGACATCCTGTTCTTCGGCGGCGTCACCACGACGGGCGGCGGGCTGATCCGCAAGCAGATGGCCGACGTCGGGCTCAAGGCCGCCTATGAGGGCGGGGACGGCATCGTCGAGGATGAGTTCCTCAAGGTCGCCGGCGACGCGGCGGACGGATCGTACGGCACGGTCGCGGCGATCGACGCGACGAAGATCGCGTCGGCGAAGGCCTTCCTCGCGGCGTACAAGGCGAAGTTCAACGACGATCCGGGCGCGTACAGCGCGAGCGCCTATGTCGCCGCGAAGATCCTCATCGACGCGGTGAAGGCGGTCGGGCCGGACCGCGCGAAGGTCCGCGCGTGGGTGGCCGCGCTGAAGGGTTACAAGAGCATTCTCGGCACCTTCGGGTTCGACGCCAACGGCGACACCACGAACCGCGTCATCAGCGTCTACGTCGTCAAGAACGGCAAATGGGTCTGGGCCGACCAGGAGATCGCGCAGTAGCCGCGCGGCCGCGCGGATAGGCATCGCGAGACGGGGCGGGGGCGGATCGCCGATCCGCCCCCCGACCCGCCTGCCGTGAACTGGGTTCTCTTCAGCCAGCAGCTCATCAACAGCCTGTCGCTGGGGGCGATCTACGCCGTCGTCGCCCTCGGCTACACCATGGTCTACGGCATCATCGAGCTCATCAATTTCGCCCACGGGGACGTGTACACCGCCGGCTCGTTCGTCGCCCTCACGGTGCTGGTGCTCATGGGCGCGACGCACCGCATGGCGGGGCTGGCGCTCGCCTTCGCGCTGACCGTGGTGTTTGTCGTGACCATGTTTGTGATGGGCGCCACGGGCGTGATCATCGAACGCTTCGCGTACCGGCCGCTCCGCGGGCGGCAGCGTCTGGCCCCGCTCCTGACGGCGATCGGGGTCTCGTTCAGCCTGGAGAACATTCTCCAGCTCTGGAAGGGTCCGTCGCCGGTGCCGATCCCGCAGATCATCCCCAACCCGTTCTTCGAGCTCGGCCCGGTCAGCGTGGGACAGATGCAGCTCGTCGTCATCTTCTCGTCGCTCGTGATGATGATCGCGCTCAGCCTGTTTGTGAACCGCACCAAGCTCGGCCGGGCGATGCGGGCGACGGCGCAGGACTGGGTAGCCGCAGAGATCATGGGCATCGACATCAACAAGACGATCGCGCTCACGTTCTTCATCGGCTCCTTGCTCGCCGGCGCGGCGGGCGTCATCACGGGCTTCTACTACGGCAACGCCTGGTTCGTCAACGGCTTTCGGGCCGGGCTGATCGCGTTTACGGCCGCGGTGCTCGGCGGCATCGGCAACACGACCGGCGCCGCGCTCGGGGGTTTTCTGATCGGGTTCATCGAGGTCATGACCGCGCAGTACGTCGGGTTCCAGTGGGCCGAGGTGACGATCTTCTCCGTTCTCATCCTGGTGCTGATCTTCCGGCCGACCGGCCTGCTCGGCCAGCAGCTGCCGGAGCGCACCTGAGCGTGATGGGGGGGCCGGGGCTCCTGGCGCGCGCCGGCCGCTACCGGATCGCCCTCGGGGTACTGGTCCTCTTCGTCCTGTATCCGCTCCTCGATCGCAATCCGGCCCACGTCAACGCCGCCGCCGACGCCGCCGTCTTCGTGCTACTGGCGCTCGGTCTGAACATCGTCGTCGGCTTCGCCGGGCTGCTCGACCTCGGCTACGCGGCCTTCTTCGCGATCGGCTCGTACACGTACGCGCTCGCGGCCTCGCCCTTCTACAACGTGCACATCCCGTTCTGGCCGATGCTGTTCCTCGGGGCGATCATCGCCGGGGTGTCCGGGGCGCTGCTCGGGGCGCCGACGCTGCGGCTGCGCGGAGACTACCTCGCGATCGTCACGCTGGGGTTCGGGGAGATCGTGCCGACCGTCTTTCTGAACCTGCCCAAGTACACGGGCGGTACGAACGGCGTGGTCGGGATCGACAAGCCGGTGCTGTGGGGCTACGGCAGCTTCGGGTTCAATCCGGTGCCGTACTACTACACGCTGATCGCGATCATCGTCTTCTCCGTGATCGCCGTCCTGCGCCTCCGGGATTCCCGCCTCGGCCGCGCCTGGCTGGCGGTGCGGGAGGACGAGATTGCCGCGGCCTCGATGGGCATCAACCTGACGACGACGAAACTGCTCGCGTTCTCGTTCGGGGCGTTCTTTTCCGGGTTCGGCGGCGCGCTGTACGTGGCCAAGCTCGGCGTCGTCAGTCCCGAGCAGTTCAACTTCACCGTGTCGTTCACGATCCTGGCGATGGTGGTGCTCGGCGGGATGGGCAGCGTCTTCGGCGTGATCGCCGGCGCCGGTATTCTGTACGAGTTTCAGACGCTGTTTCTGAACGACCTCACGCAGTGGGCGCACACGCTCGGCGCGGCGTGGCGGGTCGCGTTCCTGACGACGGTGAACTTCGTCGACCTCAAGTTTCTGCTGTACGGCCTCGGCTTGATTCTCTTGATGCTGCTGCGCCCGGAAGGGCTGTTCCCCGAGCGGCGGACCAAGGCGATCATCACCGAGCGCGTGGCGGCGGAGATTCCGCCGGAAGACGTCTCGGCCGCCGCGGGCGCGACCGGCGCGGCGGAGGCGCCTCCGGAGGGCGGCTCATGAGCGAGCTGCTGCTCGACGCCCGGGGCGTCACGAAGGCCTTTGGCGGCCTCACCGCCGTGAACAACGTGGACTTCACGGTCCCGGCGGAGAGCGTCGTCGCCCTGATCGGGCCGAACGGCGCCGGGAAGACGACCTTCTTCAACGTGGTCGCCGGACTGTACCACCCCACCGCCGGCCGGATCACGTTCGGCGGTGAGGACATCACCGGCCGCCGGCCGCACGAGATCGCGCGCCGCGGCATCGCCCGGACCTTCCAGAGCATCCGCATCTTCGCCAACATGACGTCGCTGGAAAACGTGCTGATCGGCCGGCACGCGCATCTGACCGCCGATCCGGTGCGAATCGTCCTGGGGACCCGGGCGATCGCGCGGGAGGAGGCGCAGGCACACCAGAACGCGCGCGAGTTGCTCACGTTCGTCGGCCTGCGCGGGCGCGACGACGAGATGGCCAAGAACCTGGCCTACGGCGACCAGCGGCGCCTCGAGATCGCGCGGGCCCTCGCGCTCGAGCCGCGCCTCCTGCTGCTCGACGAGCCCGCCGCCGGCATGAACCCGGAGGAGGCGCGGCGCCTCATGGAGTTCATCCGCCGGCTGCGCCGTGAGCTCCGCCTGACGGTGCTGCTGATCGAGCACCAGATGCGTGTCGTGATGGGCGTGGCGGAGCGGGTGACGGTGCTCGATCACGGGGAGAAGATCGCCGAGGGCACCCCCGACGAGATCCGGCGCGATCCGCGGGTCGTCGAAGCCTACCTCGGCAAGGCGGCGCTGGGGTGACCGCGTGGCCGGCCTGACCGTCGACGGCGTGCACGCGTTCTACGGGCACATTCACGCCCTCCACGGCGTGTCGATCACCGTGGAGGACGGCGAGATCGTGACGCTGATCGGCGCCAACGGCGCCGGGAAGAGCACGACCCTCAAGACGATTGCCGGGTTTCTCCGACCGCATCCCGGACAGATCCTGCTCGAAGCCCGGCCGATTCACGGGCTTCGGCCGCACGAAATCACCAGGCGCGGAGTGTGCCTCGTGCCCGAGGGGCGCCGCATCTTCCCGCGGATGACGGTTGCGGAGAACCTCCAGATGGGAGCCTTCTCGCGCTCCAACGCGAAGGAGATTCACGAGGACCTCGACCGCGTGTGCGGCCTGTTCCCCCGGCTCAAGGAGCGCCTCGCCCAGGTGGCCGGCACACTCTCCGGCGGGGAGCAGCAGATGCTCGCGATCGGCCGGGGGCTCATGGCGCGTCCGAAGATCTTGCTGCTCGACGAGCCTTCGATGGGCCTGGCGCCGGTGCTCGTCGAGCTGATCTTCAGGACGGTCCAAGAGATCAACGCGCAGGGCGTGACGATTCTGCTGGTCGAGCAGAACGCGCTGATGGCCCTGGCCATCGCGAAGCGCGGGTACGTGCTCGAGACGGGACGGATCGTGCTGACGGACCGCGCGGAGCGGCTGCGCGAAAGCGATCTCGTGCGGAAAAGCTACCTCGGTGAATCGCTGGAGTGAGGACCCCGCCCGCCGCCGCGGCGCGGGCGGATCAGTTCGCCGACGCCGGCGCCTTCTCTCGCTCGAGCGGCAGTGCGACCGAGAACGTGCTGCCCGCGCCGGGCCGGCTCGTCGCGGTCAGCCGTCCCCCGTGCGCGTCGACAATGTGCTTGGCGATCGCCAGCCCCAGTCCGCTGCCCCCGGCTTCCCGGCTCCGCGAGCGCTCGACCCGGTAGAACCGGTCGAAGATCCGCGGCAGATCGTCCGGGGGAATGCCCCGGCCCGAGTCCGCGACGGAGACCACCGCGTCGCCGTTGTCCCGGCGGAGGCTGACCCGCACCGTACCGCCCTCGGGCGTGAACTTGATCGCGTTGTCGATCAGGTTGGTGAAGACCTGGAGGAGGCGGTCGGCGTCCGCCTCCACGATCGCCGGCTCGCCGGCCGAGGTGCGCAGTTCGATGCGCTGCTGCGCGGCCTGCGGCCGGAGGCGGTTCGCCGCCGCCTCGACAAGCGCGTCGAGGCGCACCGGCGCGAGATCCATCGTGTCGGCGTGGGATTCGAGCCGGGAGAGGGCCATCAGGTCGTCGACCAGCGTCATGAGGCGCGTCGCCTCGGCGTCGATGATGGTGAGAAACCGCCGGCAGGCCGCTTCGTCCGCCCACGCGCCGGCGAGCAGCGTCTCGGTGAACCCCTTGATCGATGTCAGCGGGGTACGCAGCTCGTGCGAGATGTTCGCGGTGAGGTCCCGCCGCAGGCGCTCCGCGCGACGGAACTCCGTGACGTCACGGATGACCGCCACCGCGCCGGCCGTCCGACCGCCGGCCGCGCGCAGCGTCGTCGCGTTGAGATGAAACAGCCGCTCGTTGAGCCCGCTGCCGAGCGTAAACTCCTCCGCGGCGTCGACGCCGCGACGGGTCGTGCGATCGAGGGCCCGCCACACCGCGTGGTCGCCGAGGGCCGCCGCCGCCGGCCGGCCGACCTCGTCCGGCCGCAGGCCCAACAGATCCCGCGCCGCGCCGTTGAGGAGCAGGAGGCGTCCCTCGGCGTCGGTGGCCACGACCGCGTCGCTCATCGAGCTCACGATCGCCTCGATCTTGCCGCGCTCGTCGGTGAGGGCGTCGAGTTTCTGCCGCAGCTGCTCCGCCATCCCGTTGAACGACGCGGCGAGGTGGCCGATCTCATCCCGGCTCCGTACGGTCGCCCGGCTGGTCAGGTCCCCCGCCGAAATGCGCTCGGCCGTGAGCGCGAGTTCCTGCACCGGCGCCGAGAGCGCGCGGGCGCGCCACGCGCCGAGCAGCCAGGCCGCCGCGGCGCCGAGCAGCAGTGCCGTGCCGAGGGCGCTCCAGACCCGATTCAGCACGTTTTGGACCCAGAGCTGCGGCACGCTGACCTGGACCACGCCGGTCACCCGGCCGTTTGAAACGAGCGGCGCGGCCGCGAACATGCGCGTCTCGCGCATCACGGGATCGTGGCGGACGTCGACCGGCATCGGTTCTCTACGCAACGCAGCCGCCACTTCGCGCGGGACCGGCCCCGCTTCGGCGGAGGCCCACCGGCTGGTCGCGGGCGGATGTCCCGCCGCGTCCTTCACGCCGATGTAGACCTCGTTCCGCCAGGCGAGCCGGCTCGCGGCGTCATCCAGCGCCGAGAGCGTGAGGTTGGGATTCTCCGCCTCGTAGCGTTCGAGCGCGACCGCGGCCATGCGCGCCTGGCTCAGCACCGCGCGGGCGTACATCTCGGTCTGCAGCTGCACCAGCGCCGGGACAAGGTACGCGGCGACGAGGGCCAGCGAAAACACCACCAGCAGCAGATGGCTCGCGGTGAGCTTCCAGCGGAGGCTGCCGGTCATCCTCCCGACCTGTCTGGGCCTTCGGCCGCCCGGTCTCGGCCGCCTTCGCGGCCTTCCCGCGAGACCTCCGGCGCATTCGCGCCTCCTGCGTCGCGCTTGAGCTTGTAGCCGACGCCGCGGACGGTCACGATGAACGTGGGGGTGTTCGGATCGTCCTCGATCTTCTCGCGGAGCCGGCTGATGTGCATGTCGACGGTGCGCGTACTACCGAAGTACTCATAGCCCCAGATGTGCTCGAGCAAAAAATCCCGGGTGAACACTTGGTTCGGATGGCTCATCAGGAGACGCAGGAGGTCGAACTCCTTGGCCGTCAGGTCGATGACGCGGTCGCCCAGCCTGACCTCGTGCGTGACGGCGTTGAGCGCGAGACGTCCGGCGACGAGCGCCGCCTCCGCGCCGCGAACGTCGTCGCGCCCGGTGCGGCGGAGTATCGCCCGGACGCGCGCGACGAGCTCGCGCGGGCTGAACGGTTTCGTCACGTAGTCGTCGGCCCCGGACTCGAGGCCGAGCACGCGGTCGTGTTCGCCGTCCTTCGCGGTCAGCATCAGAATGGGCACGGACGTCTGGCGCCGCAGGTGCCGGCACACCTCCAGGCCGTCGACGTAGGGCAGCATGAGGTCGAGGATCACGAGGTCCGGCGGGGAGGTGCGCGCCTTTTCGAGCGCGTCGTGGCCGTCGTAGGCGACGTCCACGGCGAACCCCTCCTGGCTGAGGTTGTAGCGCACGAGCTCGACGATGTGCGGCTCGTCGTCCACGACGAGGATCCGTCCGCCGGGTTTCACCCGGCCCGGACTTTCGGGTTGCCAGTCGGACTTGACCGCCATACCGTCTGCCTCCATCCCGACCGCACCGGGAGCCCGTGTCGCTTCTCCGCGCCGGGTCCCTTCCCTCCAACGGCCCGCGGCGCGGCCGTCTGCCTCACATTTTCCGCATCGACGGTTGGGGCACCGTCACGGACGCGTCACGACTGCGTAACGGCGTACGGACGGTTCAGGAGGGGGGGCGGAGGACCGGACAGAAGTGACGGGTCTTGGTGCGTGGACCGTGTTGTCCGCGCCCGCAGTTTTCGCTTGGAGGAGGACCGCCGCTGGACCCGTTCACCTTTCCTCCTGCGTCAGACGCAAAGGCCCCCGAATGGCCCGGGACGCCGATCGGCGCCCGCAACACCATTACACGGACGAAGGGCCGCACCGCGGTCCACGACAAGACCATCGATCGGATCGAGGGCCGGCGCGACGAGTTGGTTTCGTCGGCCGTCGAGCACATCGTGCGGCACGCCGGTAAAGAGCCGCTGACCCTCCAGGATGTCGTGATCCACGGCGTGCGTGTCCGCGCGATCACCAACTCCGCGCATCTCTCGAACTTCTGGCGGACCAACTGGTACAGCCCGGACGAGTGGCGGGCGCAGACACGCCTTGAGCCTCCGGTCAAACCCCAGGTGACGGTGTACGCGCTCGGACGCGTCGCCGACCAGCAGGAGGCGGCCTACTACAGCCGGCGCACGAACACGGTGGTGTTCTTCAACACCTCCTACTACGGGCAACTCAAGTCGTGGGTCCTGGGCGCGGTCGGTCGCGTGCTCGCTGAAGAGTGGGGGATCCACAGCATCCACGGCGCCTGTGTCGAGAAGGGCGGGCGGGGCGTCCTCTACATCGCGCCGACCGGGACCGGGAAGTCCACGTCGTCGTACGGCCTGCAGGCGGTGTACCCCGACACGCGATTCCACTCGGACGACTGGGTGTACGTACGCTACGCGTACGCCACCCGCGGGGGCGACCGTCTCGCGCCGCTCGAAGTGTTGCCGGCGCAGGGCGCGCCGGTGCGCGGTTACCGCGTTTTCCGGTGGCTCGAGGAGCACCGGAACGCGCCCGGGCGGATCCGCGGCCTCGATCTCCGCAACGCGGAGAGGACGGCGCCGCTGGCCGACCTCGACCTCTCGCAGCCGCCCGAAGCGTACGCGTACACGAGCGAGAAGATCTTCTACCTGCGCACCAACCTCGTCGGCAACTTTCCCATCTCCGCGCACGAGATGTTGCGGTCGCCGCTCGAGAACGTGCCGGACGTGACCGCGACGTTTCTGGACGACCACGCGGCGGAGCTCGACGCGCTCGTCGACGACATCCTGGCCGTGACCGGCGGGGAAGATCAGTACGCCCGGGAGGCCGCGGCCCACCTCGGCGCGATGCCGCGCGAGGAGCTCAAGCGCCTGCTGGCCCGCATGATCGCGTTCGACAACAGCCGCACGATGCTTGACATCACGCGCATTCTGCCGGCATCGCGCGTCGTCACGAACCCGATGGAGCCGACGCCGCTCTCCAGCGTGATCTTGCTCAAGCGGAATCCGAGCGACAAGACGGTCCTCGAGACGCTGTCGCTCGGAGCGTTCATGGGCCGTCTGCTGCTCGGGGAGACGCCGGACCGAAAGCGCGAGATCGCCTACAACGCCTACCGTGCCGTCGACGACGAGACGGAGAAGGCCGTCATCGCCCGCGTCGAGGCGGAGGCGGCCAAGGACGGCGGCACGCCGGAGGCGCTTTACGCCGCGTTCCAGCGGCAGCACGGCCTGCCGGAGACGCTCGCCGAGGAGTTCGATCTGTTCCGGGTGCTGCATCAGGCCAGCCGGTGCTACGATCTCAATACGATTCTCGCGAATGATCCAAAGATCGCGGGCCTCAAAGAGGCGGTCGCCCGCACGATGGACCTCATCGGGTATGCGGTCGCGGCCCGCACGGGATCGATCCACCTGACCCTGGATGGGTATCGCGACGCGGTCGCCGCGGCGCGTGTCTCGACCTGACCCGGCGCCGCCTCGAGGCGGCTCGCATGACGGAGTCCCCGGACACGAACCCCCTCGCGTTTCTCGACGACGAGCTCGCCGCGTTGCGGGCGAAGGGCCTGTACCGCTGGCCCCGGCGGCTCACCGGCGAGCAGGCGGCGGTCTGCGTCTACGACGGGCGGCGCGTCGTTAATCTCTGTTCCAACAACTACCTCGGTCTTGCCAACGACCCGCTCCTCAAGGACGCGGCGCGGCGGGCGATCGGCGAGTACGGGGTGGGCTCGGGCGCCGTCCGCACGATCGCCGGCAACCTGGCGATTCACGAGCAGGTCGAGGCGCGGCTGGCCGCGTTCAAGCGCACGGAGGCCGCGCTGCTCTACCAGTCCGGGTTCACGGCGAACGCAGGCACGGTCTCGGCCGTGCTCGGCAAGGGCGACGTGGTCGTCAGCGACGAGCTCAACCACGCGAGCATCATCGACGGCTGCCGGCTCAGCGGGGCGGAACGCAAGATCTTCCCGCACCGCGACGTCGAGACGGCCCGGCGGCTCCTCGCCGAAGCGCGGGCCGGCGCCGGCGGCGCCGGCCGGCACGTGCTTTTGATCACCGACGGGGTCTTCAGCATGGATGGTGATGTCGCGCCGCTGCCGGCGCTCGTCGAGGCAGCCGAGGAGTTCGGGGCGATCATGATGGTGGACGATGCTCACGCGAGCGGCGTGATGGGCGCAGGCGGGCGGGGGACCGTCGATCACTTCGGCCTCCACGGCCGCGTCCACATCCAGGTGGGGACCCTCAGCAAAGCCTGGGCGTGCCTCGGGGGCTATGTCGCCGGCAGCCGCCCGTTGATCGAGTTCCTGATGCAGCGTGCGCGCCCGCTGCTCTTCAGCACGTCCCACCCCCCGTCGGTCGCCGCGACGGCGCTCGCCGCGCTCGACCGGATCGAGGCCGATCCCGGTCTCATTGACCGGTTGTGGGACAACACCAGATTCTTCAAGGCCGGCCTGTCGCGGCTCGGCTTCAACACCGGGACCAGCGAGACGCCCATCACCCCGATCATGATCGGTGACGAGGCGACGGCGATGCGCTTCTCGGACCGGCTCTTCGAGGAAGGGGTGTTTGCGCTGGGGATCGCGTTCCCGACCGTGCCCCGCGGCAAGGCGCGCGTGCGGACGATCGTGACCGCGGGCCACACGCGCGAGCAACTGGCGGAGGCACTCGAGGCGTGCGGACGGGTAGGGCGGGAGATGGGAGTGGTTACGGCGTCGTAAGGTGCTCTTACTCCACGTGGTGGTCGGGGCGAACCGCTACGGCTCCACTCCCAGGTAGCGACGGAGCGCGTCATCGACTTTGCCGAGCGCGTCCCGCCAGGTGTCGCGCCGCGTAAAGAGGTGCGACTCGCCGGGATAGTAATGCGTTTCGAACCGCTTCCCGTGGGCCACGCAGTCGCGCACGATCAGGTCGAGCTGCTCGAACGGCACCGCCTCGTCCCGGGTCCCGTGGAAGTTGACGAGCGGCGCCCGCATGCGCTCGACGAGCCGGCCCGGTGACGCGCCGTCCCACACCTCCGGTCGCTGCGCGCGTGCGCCGGCGCGTCCGAGGAAGTAGTCGTACGGCGGCCGGTAGTGCTCTTTCGCCCACGCCATCCAGTGATCGAAGTCCCAGATGCCGGCGATGTTGAGGCCGATGGCGAACGTCTCCGGTGAGCGCACGAGGGACGCGAGGGTGAGCCATCCGCCGTAGCTGAGGCCCCAGATGCCGACGCGCGCCGGGTCGACGAACGGCAGCGTCTTGACGTACTCGCCGGCGCGCACGCAGTCCTCGCACTCGAGCACGCCGAGACCGCCGCTGTTGCCCTGTTCGAACGTCTTCCCGTAGCCGATGCCGCCGCGGTAGTTGACGAGGTACGAGACGACGCCGCGGCCGGCCAGCCACACCGAGACCGCGTAGAAGAACGCGTAGGCCTCGAGCGGCGGGAAGCCTTCGCGCATCTGCCGCATGCCGCCGCCGTGCACGTACACGAGGGCGGGGTAGCGGCGGCCCGGGACGCGCGGCTCCGGCGTGAGCAGATATCCCGGGATCTCCCAGTCGTTCGCGCCGCGGGTGTGCACCAGTTCGGGAACGGGGAACCGCCCGGGATGCGCGTCGGCCGGCATGGCGCCCACCACGCGCCGCATATCGCCTCCGTTCCGTGACACGACCCAGATCTCCGGGGCGTGGCGGAGGGTGCTGTGCTTGAACGCGATACGGCGGCCGTCCGGCGACCACTGCGGTTCGACGCTCGTTCCGGCGCCGGGTGTGAGCTGCCGCGTGGCGCCGGTCTCGATGTCCGCCGCGAAGAGGTGCCGCTGCCCTGGATTGAGGCGGTTGCTCGAGAACACGATCTCGCGGCCGTCCGGGCTCACGCGCGGCGAGTCGACCGCGTGGCCCACGTCTTCGCACGCTCCGCCGCTCAGCGCGCGGACCCCGCCGCGCTCCACGTCGAGCAGGTACGGATGCCACCAACCCTCGTGCCGCAGCGTCAGCACGGCGCCGGTGCCGTCCGGGAGTGCCTGCGCCGCGAATGTGGCGCCCAGCCCTTCGGGCTCGTGCTCAGTCCAGACGAGGCGGCCGGCCCGGAGCCGTCGAGATCCAAGACCCACCAGCGGCGAGCCGTGTAGTCGGCGGAGGCCTGCGCGTACAGCAGGCGGTCGGCGCGAAGCCACGTCATGGGGCCTTCGAGCTCGTCCGTCTCCGAGCGCCAGACCACGTTGCCGCCGTTGCCCATCACGGCGACGTCCCATCGTCCGAGATGCTCCGTCGTCAAGGCGAGACGGCCGGCGTCCGGTGCCCAGACGAGTCCGGGCTCATGATAGAGCGCGCGGACGCGGGTCGGCACGCGGAGATCCCGGATCGACGGCCCGGCGAGATCGACAATCCACGCGCGGCCGCCGCTCGCGCAGGCGAGTGCGCGCCCCGTCGGCGCCCAGGCGAACTCCGTGACGGGTTCCCGCGGATCGTAGAGCGCCACGCTCTCGGTCGGGCGCCCGGCGTCGGGCGGCCCTGCAAGAAGCAATCGGCCGCCCTGAACGTAGGCGATCTCGCCGGCGGGGCCCCAGGCGAAGGCGCTGACCGGGGCGTCCCCCGCCGATACCTCGCCGTCGGCGCTGCCATCGACGTGTTGGACGCGGAGCGAGAAGCGTCCGCCGTCGTCGTGGATGAACGCGATCCGCGACCCGTCCGGGGACCACGCGTGCCCCGACGTGTAGGTGATTGCCAGGACCTGCTCGAGCGTGAGCGCGTCGTGTGAGACGGGCCTCGCCTCCGTTCCTAGGGAGTGGTGCGGGAGGTTGCACCGGCGCCGTCCATACTTACATCCTCGCGGTCCGCGTCCCTGGTGTCGATTGCACGTCGGCCGGTCGGGCGGCGGTGCTATACTCTAGGTTGCCATGCCAGGATTTACGACGTTGTCGACCCCCCGAGAGGCCAAGGAGCGGTTCGCGCGCGCCTATACGCCGCGTCCCCGCGGCGGCGAGCGCGTGCCGCTCACCGAGGCCTACGGCCGCGTGCTCGCGGAGCAGGCGGTCGCCCGCGAAGATCTGCCGCCGTTCGACCGTTCCACCGTCGACGGGTTCGCCGTGCAGGCGGAGAGCGTCGCGCAGGCCGGCCCCGATCGTCCGGCGGCGCTGCGCCTCGTGGACGAGGTGGAGATGGGCGAGACGGCGTCGGTGCCCGCCGGGCGCGGCGAGGCCGTGCGCATCCCGACCGGGGGGATGCTGCCACCCGGCGCGGACGCCGTCGTTATGCTGGAAGACGTCGACGAATCTCAGGGCCGGCTCGCGGTGCGGCGCGCGGCGCGGCCCGGCGACAACGTGATCCGCCGGGCGGAGGACGTGCGCCGGGGCGACGTGGCCCTGCGGCCGGGCACCCGCCTCAGGCCGCAGGACGTCGGGCTGCTCGCGGCGATCGGCGTGACCGAGGTTCCGGTCTTCGTCCGGCCTCGGGTGGCGATCATCGCGACCGGCGACGAGATCGTGCCGGCGGACCGCACGCCCGAGGGCGGCCAGGTGCGCGACGTCAACACCTACACGCTCTCGGCCCTCGTGCGCCAGGAGGGCGGCGTTCCGCAGATCGTCGGGATCGTGGAGGACGTCTACGACGTCCTGCTGCGGACGCTGCGGGACGCGCGCGCCGGAGCGGACCTCGTGCTCGTGAGCGGCGGGAGTTCGGTCGGCGCCAAGGACGCGGTCGCCCGCGCGATCGGGGAACTCGGCCGTCCCGGCGTGATCGTGCACGGGGTCAGCATCAAGCCGGGGAAGCCGACGATCCTCGCCCTGGTCGACGGGACGCCGATGATCGGCCTTCCCGGACACCCCGTGAGCGGTATGGTGATCTTCGACGTTTTTGTGCGCGACGTGCTGCGCGGCCTGGCCGGCCGCGGCGACGGCCGGCCCTACGGCCGGGTGGTGCGGGCGAGGCTGGCCCGGCCCATTCCCGCCGCCGGCGTCCGGGAGGACCACGTCCGAGTGTACCTCGAGCGCCGGAACGGCGAGCTGCGGGCGGTGCCCGTGCTCGGCAAGTCCGGCATCATCACGACGATGACGCGGGCCGACGGTGTCGTCGTCGTGCCCATCGGGCAGCGGCTGCTCGACGAGGGCGCGGACGTCGACGTGGAACTGTTCGAGCCGTGACGGCTCCCGCGAGGCCGAGAACGCGCCTCACGCACGTCGGCCGCGGCGGCGCCCGCATGGTGGACGTCGGCGCGAAGGCGGAAACCGTCCGTGAAGCGGTGGCGCGCGGCGAGGTGGTGATGCGCGCGCCGGCGCTGCGCTCGATCATGCGCGGCGAGGGCCGCAAGGGCGACGTGCTTACAGTCGCACAGATCGCCGGGATCGCGGCGGCGAAGCGGACGTGGGAGCTGATCCCGCTTTGCCACCCCATCCCGCTCACCGGCGTGGACGTCACGCTCGAGCCCGACCCGGCGCGCGGTCGGGTGCTCATCGAGGCGCGGGTGCGGACGCGCGGGCGGACCGGTGCCGAGATGGAAGCGCTCGTCGCGGTCGCGACGGCGGCGCTCACCGTATACGACATGATCAAGGCGGTCGAGCGGGGCGCCGCGATCGAGGGCGTCCGGCTGGTGCGCAAGTCCGGCGGCAAGTCCGGCACGTACCAATGGAACGGCGCGCAGCCGCCGCGCGGCTCGTGAGCGCGGAGGGCCGGCTGCGCGGGATCCGCTGCGGCATTCTCACCGCGAGCGACTCGGTGAGCAAGGGGCGGGGCGAAGACGGCAGCGGAAACTACCTCGCGGAGACGCTGCGGGCCGAGGGTGCGGAAGTGCTCGCCCGCGTCGTCGTCCCAGACCACCTCGAGACGATCGCCGCCTCGCTGACCGAGATGGCCGACCGGCTCGGCGTGGACCTGGTGCTCACGACGGGCGGGAGCGGGGCGGCACCGCGTGACGTGACGCCGGAGGCCACCCTGCGGGTGGTGGAGCGGCAGATGCCCGGTATTCCCGAGGCCGCCCGGATCGCGACGGCCTCGCGCACGCCGCTGGCGATGCTGTCGCGCGCCGTCGCCGGGATCCGCGGGCGGACGCTGATCGTCAACCTGCCCGGCAGCCCGAAGGCGGTCCGGGAGTGGATGGACGTCATTCTCCCGGTGCTCCGCCACACGGTCGAGCTCTTACACGACGGAAAACTGGAGTGGGGCCGGGAGCACCGGCCGTAAGACCGCTTCTGCGAGGCGCAGGGATGCCGCTGGTCAGCGCTGTCAATCTGACGAAATCGTACGCGGGCGTGTCCGTGCTCGCCGCGGCGTCGTGCACCCTCGAGCCGGGGCAAAAGGCCGGGCTCGTCGGCCGCAACGGCGCCGGGAAGACTACGCTGCTCCGCATCGTCGCCGGCCTCGAGAGCGCGGACGACGGCCAGGTCGTGTTTGCGCCGGGCGCCACGGCGGGGTATCTGCCGCAACTGCCGGTGGTCGATGAGAGCCGCACACTGTGGGAAGAAGCCGCTTCCGCGTTTGCGGCCGCGCGCGGCGCCGAGCGCCGGCTGCGGGAGGCCGAGCACCGTCTCGCGCTGCCCGAGGTACACGGCGACGAGGCCCAACTGGCGGCTGCGCTCGAGGAATACGGCCGCCTGCGCGAGACCTTTGAGCGCGCCGGAGGCTTCACGTACGAGGCGGAGATCCGCCGTACCCTCGCAGGCCTGGGCTTTCAGGAAGAGCAGTGGGCGCGTCCGCTGGCGTCGATGAGCGGGGGCCAGCGCGCGCGCGGCGCGCTGGCGCGCCTCCTGCTGACCGCGCCCGACCTCCTGCTCCTCGACGAGCCGACGAACCATCTCGACCTCGACGCGCTCGAATGGCTGCAGGGGTTTCTGCAGAGCTTCCGCGGCGGGGTGCTGGTCGTGAGCCACGACCGCTATCTGCTCGACGCGGTCACGAGCCACACGTTCGAGCTCGACGCCGGGCGCGTCGAGGACTATCCGGGCGCCTACACCGCCTACGTCGCCGAGCGCGAGGCGCGCCGGATCCGGCAGCAAGCGCTGTTCGAGCGGCAGCGCGAAGAGATCGCGGCCCTCGAAGAGTACATCCGCCGCAACCGCGCGGGCCAGAAGAGCCGCCAGGCCAAGTCGCGCGAGAAGCGGCTCGAAAAGATGGTGCGGCTCGAAGCGCCCCGCAGCGCGCGGGGGCCCGCGTTCCGGCTGGAGGCGCCGCGTCGCGGTCCGCAGGTCGTTGTGCGTCTTCGGAATCTCGGCAAGCGCTACGGGGAGAGCATGGTCCTGTCCGGCGTGTCGCTCGAGATCCGGCGCGGCGAAAAGGTCGGCGTGATCGGCCCCAACGGCGCCGGCAAGACGACCTTGCTTAGGATCATCGCGGGGCTCGAGCCGCCGAGCGGCGGCCTCGCCGAACTCGGCCCGGGCGTGCGGGTCGGGTATTTCGCGCAGCACGCCGAGGAGACGCTCCCTCTCGACCAAGCCGTGCTCGACGCGGTGCTCGGCGACCGCGCGCTGTCTCCGGAGCAGGTGCGCCGCGTGCTCGGCCGCTTTCTCTTCTCTGGCGATACCGTCTACAAGCGCATCGGCGATCTGAGCGGCGGGGAGCGGCGGCGCGTCGCGCTGGCCCGGCTCGTGCTCGACCGGCCCGACCTGCTGCTGCTCGACGAGCCCACGACGCACTTCGACCTGCCTTCGCTTGAAGCGCTGGAGCAGGCGCTCGGGGCGTTCGAAGGCGCGATGCTGCTCGCCTCGCACGACCGGTATCTGCTGGACCACGTCGCGCGGCGGCTGTTGATCGTCGACGCCGGCAGCGTGCGGGACGTCGCGGGTCCGTACCACGCGTACCGCGAAGCGCTCACCGGCGGCCCGGCGGCCCAGGTGGCGGCTAAGCCGGCCCCGGAGCCTCCGCCGGTTTCCACGGCGCCGGTGCGCCGGGCGGACGATGCGCCCCGCCGCCGGATCGCGCACGCACGGGCGGGGACGCTCGACGTCGACGCGCTGCTCGAACGCATCGGGGCGCTCGAGCAGGAGCAGAAGGACCTCAGCCGTCTGATGGGCGATCCCGAGTTGTACCGCGACGCCGCGCGCGCCCGCGACACCGTGCGGCGCTACGAGGAGGTCAACGCGGAGCTCGAAGCGCTGTACGCGCGCCTCAGCGCCGCGGAGCAGGACGCCGGTGGATAAGTCCGCGCCGCTTCGGGGCGCCGGGACCTGCTTCGCCTGCGGCCCGGCGAATCCGATCGGCCTGCGCCTCAGGTTCGAGCTGGAGGGCGACGACGGCATCCGCGCCGAGTTCACGCCCGGCCCGCAGTACCAGGGCTACGAGGGCGTGCTGCACGGGGGTATCGTGGCCGCGGCGCTCGACGACGCGATGGCCAACCTGTTCCACCTGCGCGGGCGCGAAACGGTGACGGCGCGGCTCGAGATCCGGTACCGTCGCGAGGCGCCGATCGGGCAGCGCCTCGTCGTGACCGCGCGGACCACCGGAGAGCGCGGCCGGTTCTTCACTGCCGAGGCGACCCTCGCGCTCCCCGACGGCACGTGTCTGGCCGAGGCGCGCGGCACGCTGGCGCGGAGTGCGTAGGGCGTGGCGCAGAAGGCCGCCGGCGAGGACGTGCGGACCGTCGCGACGAACCGGCGGGCGCGCCACGAGTACTGGATCGAGGAGACGCACGAGGCCGGGATCGCGCTGACCGGGACCGAGGTGAAGTCGGTGCGCGCCGGGCACGTGATTCTTGGCGACGCCTTCGCCCGCATCGACCGCGGCGAGGCGTGGCTGCTGCACCTGCACATCGGCCCCTACGAGCAGGGCAACATTCAAAACCACGATCCGATGCGGACCCGCAAGCTGCTGCTGCATAAGCGCGAGATCGAGCGCCTCGGCGCGCGCGTGCAGCAGCGCGGGTACACGCTCGTGCCACTGCGCATCTACTTCCGCAACGGCGTGGCGAAGGTTGAGCTTGGCCTCGCCCGGGGGCGTCATACCTACGACAAGCGCGAACGGATCGCCGAGCGCGACGCGCAGCGCCGCATCGAGCGGGCGCTCGGCGCCCGGGAACGGCGGGAGCCGCCCCGCCGCGGTCAGTGATGCCGGCCCCGGCCGCGCTTGCGCTCTACCTTCCGGTGGCGCTCGTCATGGCGTTTACCCCGGGCCCCGCGACGCTCTTCGTGTTGAGCCGGGCCTCCGCCCTCGGCCCGCGGGCGGGGCTGCTGTCGGCCGCCGGACTGTTGAGCGGAACCCTCGTCCTCGTCGCCCTGGCCGCGCTCGGCCTGACCGGCGTTCTCGCCGGAGCGCCGCTCGTGTTCGAAGGCATCCAGATGGCCGGCGCGGCGTATCTGGTCTACCTGGGCCTTCGCACCCTGGCCTCGAAGCCGCGTCCACGGGCCGCCGCCATCCGTGCCGCGTTTGAGCCCGACCCCGACGGCCGCACGAACCTCCGGCTGTACCGGGACGGGGTCGTGACCGAGCTGTTCAATCCCAAAGCCGCGCTGTTCTACGCGTCGGTGCTGCCGCAGTTCGTGGACGCGCGGCGTCCGGACGTCCCGCTGCAAATGTTTGCGCTCGGCGCGGTCTTCGTCGTTTTCGGCGCCGTGTCACTCGGACTGATCGCGATCTTCGCGGGCGCCCTGCAGGCGCGCCTCCGCCGGAGCGCTGCCTGGGCGGCCGCCGCCCGGTGGGTCTCCGGCGGCGTCCTGGTGGCCCTCGGCCTGCGCCTGGCCGTCAGCCGCGCTCGTTAGACTACCGCTCGTACTCGACCGAGTACCTGATCGGCGCCGTTTTGGCGCATTGAATATTCCCCCCGCAATCGCGTTATCTATAGGTAGGGCATTTCAGCCCGGCGTGTGATGCCGTTCACAGCCTGGGAGGGAGCTTCCGCCCTATGCTGTGGCCAGCGCACCCATACAGGAGAAGGACGCGGAAGATGCAGGGAGGCAGCGCGAATTACAAGCGGCACGCCGTGATCGCGGGCGTACTGGTGGCCGTTGTCGGCCTCGCCGCGGCGCCGGCGGCCGCGCAGCCGTTCGGCGCGCCCAGTGTGGCTATTCTCGACGTCGGAGTTGCCGGGTCGATTCTGCGCGTCACCATGGCGGTGTCGGGCCTCGAGGACGCCCGAACGGACCCGGCGACCGTGACGGTGTCGGTGTGGCTCGACGGCGTCCCCGCGGAGGCCGCGCTGCCGCTGATCCAGATGCCGCCGCGCTTCGCGATGGAGTTCGATCTCGCCGCCGGCGCCGTTCTCGTCGGCGGTGTCTCGGTCGGGCGCTTTACGCCGCTGCCGAGGTTCACGGAGAATATGCGCTTTCCGGTCGAGGTGACGATCCGGCGCGGAGCCCATGTTGCCACGGCGCGGCGCGAGGTGATCGTGCCGCTGCCCGCGGTTATCGTGCCCGGCTTCCTCAACGAGCACGATGGACCGAGCGAAACGGTCCTCGCCGCTTTCCGGCGCCACGGGTACACGGACGCCGGCTCCGGCCGCAACGTGTTCTGGTTCACCTACGCGTCGAAGGATCTTACGCTGCCGCGGGCGGCCGAGGCGCTCGCGGCCTACGTCCGCCGCGACGTCCTGCCCGCCACGTACGCGTCAAAGGTCAACGTCGTCGGGTACAGCCTCGGCGGGCTCATGGCACGGTGGAACGTTGCCTACGACGTCGACGGATGGGGGACCCTCGTCAACCGGCTCGCGCTCGTGGGCGTTCCCAACGAGGGCATCGTGCAGGCCTATGTTGCCAATCATGCGCCATCCGCGTTGCCGTTTGCCGGTCTCGGCCGGACCGTGGCGGCGCTGGCCTTCATGCCGACGTTTCCGTTCTGGCGCCCCGCGCCGGCGCAGGCATGGGCGATGCCGAGCGACGCCGGGAATGCGCTGCTCAATGACCTCAACACGCGTCCGATTCCGGCGGGCATCCGCCTCTCGGTTTTCTACGGGAGCCACGATCCCCGCGGCACCGGCGGACCGCAGACGTCGGCCGGTATCACGGGACTGCTCCCGGAGGCCGAGCTGGCGTATGCGCCGGGGGACGGGATGGTTCTCGCGGCAAGCGCCCAGGGGCTGCCGATCCGGGGCGGGAACGGGGTGCCCGCGCTCCTGGAGCGGCCGGTCCTTCGCGTCGATCTCGGCCCGGTCTACCACACACGGCTGCTCGAGGTCGGCGCCCGCCGCATCGCCGATATGATGCTCGACCGCTTCGCCTCCAGGGTGGACGAGTAGTTTCTGGAGAACAGCCTGGACGCCGGTGATACAATGGAGTTGGTTGGAACGTGCGACGCGCGGGTGAGCTCCGCGCGCCTCTCAGTCTTGGGGGCGACAGGTCTCGACTGGGCTCGCAGAAGCAGGGTTGCGCGCCGAGGTGGTCCGGGCCCTCGTTAAACAACCGGACGGCGCATACACGCCGATACACAGCTCGCACTCGCTGCTTAGTTAAGTAGCGACGCTCCCCCCGCAGCGCCGGCGGGCGGGGAGTGGGCGTCAGCAAGCCGGCTGCTCCGGGCCTCTTCGCTCCGGGAGGACCGGCTAAGACCTAGAGAGCTAGCGGGACCGGGATCCGGTCTGCGGGAGACCGGCTTCGCGAATCCAAAGCGCAGGCTACGCGCGTAGACGCCCTGCCCTCGCGGCTCTAGGACGCGGGTTCGATTCCCGCCGCCTCCACCATGCCCTCGGTTGCACTGAACTGCACAACGATGCCAGAAACGGCGTCAGCATTGGGTTTCAGCCATTCTCGCTGCTGCACGCGACTGCACGCCGCAGCGTCCCGCAGAGCGCTGTCCAAGGGCAAATTAAGGGCACGCTCAAGCCCCTCGGGGAAGACGAGCTCGTCGATCCACTCGACGTAGCGGGTGGGGACGGAGTCCATTAGGTGCCCGTAGACGGTGAGCGTGAAGCCTGGGCTATGGTGCCCCATCTGGCGCGACACGTAGAGCGAATTCTTACCCGCCGCGATCAGCAGTGAGGCGAAGGTGTGGCGCGCGGTGTACGGCGATATGGGCCGGACCTTGGCCTCGGTGATTGTCTCCTCCCAGGCCCGCCGCATATTGGTCCGAGGGAGCATCGCCCCACTCGTCGCCGGGAAAACCCAGGCGCCGGCCGCACGGCTCGGTAGGGCCTCGAGGACCTGACGCACGATCGGCACCATGTCCACGTCGCGGACAGAGCGGTCCGTCTTCGGGGCGCCGAGAACTTTCGATCGGGCCTCATAGGATGCCGTGACGCGGATTTTGTTAGCCGCGAAGTCCGGCCAATTCTGCCCGGTCCACCGCATCGCCTGAATTTCCCCAGGGCGAAGCCCGGTGAATACTGCGACGATGAACACGGAACGCCACGGCTCCGGGGCGACAAGCAAAAAACCGGCGGATCTCGCGCGGGGTCCACAGCGCCAGCGAGGGCCGCGGCACGCGCAATTTCTTGAGTTTGGCGATAGGCGATATCGGCAAATAGCCCCAGTCCACCGCCGCGTCGAGCAGCTGCTTGAGGAGTGCGGTCGCGTGGTTTACGGTCTTGGGCGCGAGCCCCGATTCCAAGGCATCTGTCCGGAACGTCTCTACCGCCGACAGTGTGATGGTCGAAAGTGCGTGTGTGCCGAAGTGAGGCAGTAGCTGGTGGGTCAGCAGCTCCCGGTAGCGCTTCGCCGTCGACGCCCGTACGCGCGCCAAGTGCTTGTCTTTCCAGTCGTCGGCGAAGGTCGTGAACGTCGTGCGGGTGCGTCTGGCTAGGATGGGATACTTGCCGAGGCGTGACTCATACAGACGCTGATGCAAAACGGTTTCAGCTTCTTTGCGGTTCGGGCCGACGGCTTCCTCGTGCTGGTGGCCGTCCGGGCCATAGTAGCGAATGTGGAAGGACTTGCCGCGCCACCGAATCGACACTCAGCGCCTCCCAGGGGCTCCTTCGCGACTCGTATTCTCCTCTGGAGGGTGGTGGAACTTGGCCCGCCACGCTCGTATTTCCTCCGGGTCGAACCGCAGAGATGTCCCGAACCGATAACTCGGGATCTCGCGCCGCCGGGTGCGCTCGTGCACCCATCGTTTCGACACGCCGAGGTACCGGCAGAGATCCTTGATCTTCCACATCGCCGGGGGCATGCCGCCCTCCACGTGCGCGGTGATTTCGAGCGGGCGACGTGCGTTCACGTTTGTGCCTTTGGTGCCTCATGCTCGCCATGTGCGCCACGTCCGCAAGGGTCAGAGGGCTGGCGAGCATGGGAGTTTTGGCGAGCATGAAGACTCCAGACATAGATGGCACGCGGACCGAATCCCTGTCGGCGCGTCACCACCCCGGCTCGCAGGCGGGCCCGCTCAAGTGTCCGCTCCGCGATACCGGCTCGCCGGGTTGCGGCTTCCAGCGCCTCGCCTGGACACCTGCGGTCCCTTGGTACCGCAGGCTTCGGGGCTTCGGGTGGAAAAGGGAAAGGACATGGCCGATATATCGCCCGATGTGTTCATGGACGCGGTTCTCGCCTATCAGCAGACCGCGGCGATCAAAGCTGCTCTCGAGCTCGACCTGTTTACGAAGATCGCGAAGGGCAATGCTACGGCCGAGAGTCTTGCGCAGACAACCGGAGCGGCGGTTCGCGGTATCCGCATACTCTGCAATTACCTCACGGTCCGCGGCCATCTCGAAAAGCATGGCAACCAATTCCGACTCACTCCATCTACGGCCGCGTTCTTGGACCGAAACGCCCCGTTGTGGATGGGCGACGTTGTCGAGTATCTGGCCGCGCCCGAGATGATGGACCTCTTCCTGAGCAATCCCGCCGCCTATGTCCGAAACGGCGGCTCAGTCGGGTTGGCGAACAATGCGCCGGACCATCCGATCTGGGTGAAGTTTGCGCGGGTGATGGGTTCGTCAAGGGTTCCCCTCGCAAGAAAGATCGCGTCCGAGCTTGCGGTCTCCTATCCCCGCAAGGTGCTGGATGTTGCCGCGGGACACGGCATGTTCGGCATCGCGATCGCTCAAGCCGTGACGGACGCGCAGATCACGGCGATCGACTGGAAGGCCGTCCTTTCAGTGGCACGAGAGAACGCCGAGGCAGCGGGCGTATCCGGACGCTATCACACGTTGGCGGGGAGTGGATTCGACACTGACTGGGGTAGCGGGTTCGATCTGGTGCTGCTGGCCAACTTCCTCCACCAACTCGATCGTGATGCCTGTGTGGTCCTTCTTCGCAAGGCTCGCAACAGTCTCGTCTCCGGCGGGCGAGCTGCGGCGGTCGAGTTTTTGACGAACGAGGACCGGGTGTCTCCGCGCTTCCCCGTCATGTTCGCTTTTCAGATGCTTGGTTCGACGCCGCACGGTGATGCGTACACGGCCCGGGAGTTCGAGGAGATGGGCCGCGCGGCAGGATTTGCAGGAGTGATCGTGAAACCGCTGCCACCCACTCCACAGAGCCTCGTTCTGTTCGAGCAAGCGTGACCCGGCAGGTGGTACAGGATTCTGGATCGATGCCGCAGCTCCCGCTACGATGCCCTCCGACAGCGAAGAATCGCTCTAGGAGGGATTCTACGTGGGCGATTAGATCCTAGAGTAGCGTTTGGCAGTAGCGCCCGAACGGTGCGGTTCGCTAACGCCGTGTTGCGCGATAGCGAGGGCACAAGGGCAGGACAAGGGCACGGCGGCGGCTCATATTTCCGAACCGCGGCTGGAATCCTTGTCATTTGCGGGTTTGGCGGGATCGGCAGAATTGGCCTGCGCGGGTTCGATTCCCGCCGCCTCCACCACAAATTCTGGATGTATTTCGCGCCCCCGCCGCAGAGTCTGGTCCGAAAACCACCGCCGGGTCACCTTCACTGCTTCTGGTGGGAGAAACAACCAGCGGCATCCGGAAATAAATGGATCAGGGGTCTAAGCCGCCTATTGCGTAGCTGAGGGCTTCCCTTGGGTGACACTTCGCGCAGAGGACCGAACTGAATATTTCCGATCTGTCGAGACGGCTCAGGTCGGAGACGACCCAATGCCATTCGCGAGATTCTTGCTCAGATACCTTGAGCAGGCAACGTCGGTCGAAAGAACTGGTCGGTCCTTAGGGCCAGAAGGAGTGCCAACAGCACCAACGCCGCGAAGGGGACGAACATCACGATCGCCATAACGAGGGTAAGGACCACGATCAGGAGTAGGGGGACGAGGAGCAGGACCAGGATGATAAGCGGATGAGGACGATGAGCGGGATGAGGACCGCGACCGAAGTCAAAGAGAACGGTGATCTCTGGCAGTCTACCTTCGGACGCGTTATGCTACGCTGCGTCAAACACCTATCGTCTACAGGGGCGGTTTGCCCGGGTATCGGCTGAAGCGTGTGCTTGACTACACCGCGGACAACTTAACAGAGAATCTCAGCCTGTCGCAACTTGCGACGGAGACTCGTGGGTAGCAGACACACGGTCAAGTAGACGACATCACGGTCGGGTCCGCTAGCCGAGAGTAGCCGTTTGTTCCACGGCGCGACCGGCGTAGGAGTGGAGGAGTCGCTTGTGCAGACCGTTCGTGCTGCTGGAACAACTACGGGATCGGTAGCTGGCAAGACGCGCCGGCTCGCGCGAATCGGGGTGCTGGTGGCCGCGACCGCGGTAGCCGCGCAGGTCGCGATCCCGCTGCCCGGGAGCCCTGTCCCCGTGGTGCTTAGCAATCTCATGGCCGTGCTGGCGGGACTGCTCCTCGGCCCCCGCGACGGCGCAGTCGCGATGGTAGTGTACGTGCTGGTCGGCCTCGCCGGCGTGCCTGTGTTCGCCGCAGGGCATGCCGGAGCCGGCGTGCTGGTCGGGCCGACCGGCGGCTACCTCGTGGGATTCATCGTCGCGGCGTTTCTGGCGGGCGCCGTGCGACGGCGCAATGTATGGCTCGCGACGGCGGCCGGGATGGCGGTTATTTACGTCCTTGGACTGCCCTGGCTGGCCTGGACCGCGCACCTCACGTGGAAGCGCGCGATCTTGCTCGGCGCGGTGCCGTTCCTGCCCGGCGATGCGCTCAAGACGATTGCGGCCGCGGCGGTCGCGCGCGCTGTTCCTACGCCTCGAGGGTAAACGATCGCATATCCTCTACGGGCAGAACCGATGGCGCGCTGGTTCGGCAGGGACAGACAGTCTTACCGCTGCGCTCAGCGGTCAAGAAGCCGGTCTCCCTGCTCTGGACTCGCGCGGGATTGGAACGATCTTCGTGCGATCATCCGACGCGCGGGCATGCTCGAATGCGCCGCGCCGATCCGAGCCCCTCGGTTTCGGGTAATGCGCTGAGCTACGGCTTGTATCCCGCTGGCCAGACAATGAACGCGCCCACCTGGCCGAGCGAGGCATGGTTGTTCTGCTCGCACAGGAAATTGAATTGCCCCGGCGTCTGCGGGACAAACGTTATCTCGGCGGTCTTGCCGTTATCGATTAGGATATACTTCCATCCGTCTGCCTTCGCTACGCCTTGTTGCGCCTCACCGCTCACGGTGTAGTTCAGGCTCTGAAAGAACGGAGAGGCGATGCTGTGCGCCCGGCCCGGATGGTCTTTGTCGTTATTGGTGACCTGCAGCGTGACGCGGTCTCCGACGTTCATCGTGATGACGCTGGGATCGAACTTGAACGACATCGTCGAAATCTTGATGACTCGTGTGGGCGCCGTCTGCGCGGACGTCATTAGTCCTGTGCCCAGCAGCAAGGCCAATCCCAGGCACACGCCCACGGTTAGCCGCGTTTTCACCCGCATTCCTCCTTGACGATCGTTTGCCTGTTACTTCTCATGCAGGCGGCGACCTCCTGGTAGAAGCGATGTGACGGTCGCGTAACAAATCGGACGCGGGACACCATCGCCAAATGACATCGTGCTTCGGTGCTTCCGTTGAGCGGCGCCCGATCGCGCGTCGATGCGCCGAGTTCCGCCGCGAAGACGTCACCGTTTGGCAGGCACCCAGGCCACATCCGCAGTGAAGGAGGAGTGGGGCCGGGGTGGGCCGAAGGGCACTTCCAAAGAGAAAACGCTGTCGCTTCCGTCCTTCACACCACCTCTACCACACGATTCGCACTCCTTCGACACGACCGGACCTCACGGCGGCGCGGAAGCGGCCCTTTCGGACGCGATGATCTCCCGCCCATAGATGGTCGCCTGGGCGGTGGGGAGCGAGTGGCGAACCCGGCCGAAAGCAGTGGCCGGGTTTCTGCTTTTCGTAAGGCGGTCGCAGAAGACGGCGAGCGGGGGGACGTCCATGAGGCTGCCACGGGAACGACTCCAGGCGCAGGTGGACGAAAGGGCCTATGCGACGCGGTTGCGGGCGCTCGTCGTGGCCGTGCGGCAACCCGAAGGAGACCGGACGGGGCCGGTGTTGAACACGATCAAGCCCTACTGGTACGACGGGGCGTGGGTGTTCGACGATCTGACGCGGAGACTGTGGACCAAGCCGCTGGTGGCGCGGGCCCCGGCCGTCGTCGATCAAATCCTCCGGGAAGCGGGGTTGCCGCCGCGGCAGCCTTTTGCACTCACTTTCAGCGACCGCGACGCCTTTCGGCTAGGGTATAGGTTCGTCCTGGAATGGGTGCGCGATGACCGCGAGGGCACCTGGTACCGGTGGAGCGGGACGGAAGCGCTGTGGCCGGGACTCCTCCGGTACTTCGACGCGCCCCTCGCGCGGATTCACTGTCAGGTTAGGGCGCGGAGGACGCCTTTCTCAATATTCCACACGCAGCGGGGCGAGAGGCCGCAGGATTCGAGTGTTGAGGCGAAAGAAACGCCCATACTCCTGGCCGGTCATCGACCAAAGGAGTGGTGAGACGTGGTCGGCTGGTTCCGGAAGATGAAACCGGTGGAACTCGTGCAAGTCGACGAGGATCTCGGTCCCCCGCCGCCTGAACCGTCCGGCCTCTCGCCTGAAGATCGCGCCAGTCTCATGACCGAGGGCGCGTCGACCGACGAACTTGGCTGGATTGACGCTTGGCTGCGGAATAGACCGGGGCGCACTCTAGAGGACCTCAGGCAAGAAGAGGACCGTTTGCTTGCGGAGTTGCGACGGTATGTCGATCTCTTTGATCACATCGGCAAATCGACGTTGCTCGGTCTTGAACGAGACGAACGCCTCAGAGAAGGGCGGAAGACGACGACCGCCGCGCTGTCGAAGGTCGACCGAGACGTGCTCGCGCGCGGCTTGAGGGAGATTTCGGCAAGCGAGAGGATGACATCGGCCCACAAGAATATCGAGATAGGACTGATAAGAACGGCACTGGCCTTGGAAACCCAGAGCGGTGATGCCCGGTCGCCTACCTAATCGCAGGTATTACGAACGATAGGGTCACGATTGCCCTGAGCTCGGATCCCATTTAGTTGGTGTCCTCCAGGGCAATCACCACGATTGAGACCGGGATCCCCAATTCATCACTTCCTCACAATTCGTTTCATAGAATCTTCCGTTCGTCCAGGTAGCGTCGTTCTTGAGGGCGAGCGTCCACGCTCCCGGTCGTCACCCAAAATAAGCAGTGAACCGTCGGTTGGGAGGGTCCGCGCCCGTATCTTTGGACCGGAATTTGGAGGGGTGACGCTCGTGCCAGTCTATCGGGACCGCACGATGTGGCGGCCCGGAGTACCAAAGTACGACCTCACGACCGAAGCCCCGTGTCGAGAACTGACCGAAACCGCGATTCATTCGTAGGAGAGGGGGGACACAGCGTGCTACTTCTGCTGCTGCTGTTCGGTCTCGTCTTGGCAATGACCGGCCACATGATTTTGCGCTAAGCGGGCGCAGGATCCGGACATTTCGGCCGATAGCCGTAAAATGTCCGTAACAATCCGGACGGTACTTTGCGATAGCCGTGCTCGCACGGGTAAAGGCGTCCTGGGGCGCCCATGACGCGGGCGCTCGAAGGAGGACAGGCTCATGCGGCAACGACTCGTCGGTGTTGGGCTTGCGACCGTGATCGCCATCGTGGGGTCCGCGGTGCTGACGGTTGGGGCGACTCCAAGCCCAAATGGACACGGCCAGCCCGGCGCACCCAACACAACGTGTCAACAATTTACGCAGACTCCGGGTAGTTCAGGGGCGTCTGCCGGAACGCCATTTAACCCAAGCGGCACGGCTGGAAATCATTACGCCGGCAACCCCGGAACGGCATCGGCCAACAATTCGAACAGTTCAACCGCTGTTTCGCAGTACGATATCGCCTGCTTCCAGCAGACAACGCATTAACTATCGCCCTCAGCATCCGTTCGTTACGCAGCCAACGCCATAGGTTCGCTCGGGGACTCAAACAGCCGGTCCCCGAGCGGACCCACGCGCAGGTCGGGCCGGCCGTGCGAACCTCCCACGCCCTCACGGCGCGCGCATCCCTTAACCGCGGTCCGGCCGGGAGGGGCCCGGCATGGAAAAGCGAGGGCGAGCCAGAATTCTTGACCTGCTCTCGCGCGATTGGGATAGCGGAGGTGTGGAATGGGGGGCCCCGATTTCCATTTCGGCTCGATGGTCCGGGACGGCAAGAAGGGAATCCGGGCGTTACTCGGCTTAGGACTGGCGGCGATCTTGACCGTGGTGATGGTTCCGGTCAAGGCTTCCGCGCAATCCAACGTGAGGTATACCGTCGTGGTGAATAACCAAGCCCCTGCGGTTACGTATACGATCCAGGGCGTGTACTGGCCGACAAATTCAGAGTTTTTTTCCCAACCGGGCGGCGGCGTGCTGGAGACCTGGAACTCGCAGTTGTACGGCATAGACTTCCGCGTAGACACCCGGTCGCACTGGGGGATTCACCTGAATGGCGTGACCGGCAGCCAAAGCAATTGGGGGTTTGGCGGCGCCGCACCCGTTGGACTGTCGTTGAGCGGCACGGATACGATTTGGACCGCCGATGTGTCGTACTTGGTCCAGCAACCTCTTCCCGAGAACCCCCTTCAACTCGTGACGTTTCGCGCGTTCCTCGGCTACGGCGACGCGAAAGGGAATCTGTTTTCGTCGAATCTCTCCGGCCTGGGCCCCGCTTCGCTGACCGCCGACAGCACCGGCTTCCGCGTCGGGTTTGACTTCTCGTACCCGTTCGCGGCGAGCGCCTGGTCGCTCAACGCCGGGGTCGCTTACGCGCCCTCCATGACGACGACGATTTCCGGTACAGCCAATGCGATGACGCAAACGGCGAGTGCCGGCGGCACCGGCTGGGACGGGCAAGCCAGTGTGCGCTATACCGCGCCCGGCCACTGGAACGTCGAGGTTGGTTACCGCTATGTGCGGGAAGAGCAAGGCGCGCTGAACATGTTCGGCGCTGCCGTGTGCCCCTGCCATACGCTGAGGCAGGGACCGTTTGTGGCCGCGGGCGTCAGCTTCTGAAAAGAGAGCCGGCGGCGGACGCGCCGGCGGCGCATGAATCGTCGCCGCGGATTGTCGCTTAGCGCAACTTGGGAATCACCTCGGCCGCGATCCGCTCGAGGACCGGGAGCTGCTCGCGGCGCGGCTGATCGATGATGAACTCGTTGATGCCGGCCTCGCTGTACCGGCCGACGACGTCCTGGAACGCGGACACGGTCGACCACGGGTCGGGCAGCCCCTGGCTCGCCATCTGGCTCGCCCATCCGTAAAACGACCGCCGGATGTCCTTGGGATCCCGCCCGATCGCCGCGCAGTGCTCATCCAGAATCCGGTTGCGCTCGCGAATCTCCTCCACCGTGCCGAACGAGTTCCAAGCGTCCGCGTACTCGGCGCAGATCCGAAGCATTCGCGGCCCGTGGGCCCCGAGCGTGAGCGGCGGCCGCGGCCGCTGCACCGGCCGCGGCCGCACATGGGCCTCCTGAAGCCGGTAGTGTTTGCCGGCGAAGGTCGTCGTCTCGTTGCGCAGGAGGCTGTCGAGCACCTGCACCGCCTCGCGGAAACGGACGACCATCGCGGCGCTCGGCGGAAAGGGGATGCCGAACCGCTCATGCTCGGGGACGAACCATCCGGCCCCGAAGCCCAGCTCGAGCCGGCCGTTCGAAATGTGGTCGACCGTGATCGCCTCTTGGGCCAGCAGGCCGGGGTGGCGGAAGGTGTTGCAGCTCACGAGGACGCCGACGCGGATCCGTTCCGTGCGCGCCGCCAGGGCGGCGAGCAGCGTCCATCCCTCGTAGTAGGGGCCGGTAGGGTTGCTCGGCTGGTTCAGGTGGTCGCAATCCCAGACACTGTCGAAGCCGAGGCGCTCGAAGTGCTGCCAGCGTTCGACGAGCGTAGGCCACGGCAGGTTCTGGTCTGTGCAGATGCCGAAGCGCGTCTTGGGGGCCATGCCGACCTCCGAGCGATGAGTGGCGAATGAGGCTGAATTTCAGTCCTGCGCTGCGCACTCCTTCGATCACTGCCGACCCTCGAGAATATGGAGGAGCCAGCTGAACTACCGCGAGCGATTCCGAGTGGCGCCGGGAACCCGGGTGAAGCTGAACGAGATCGACCCCGCGTTCAAGGACCGCTACGCGCACCGTCGGGACGCCGCCGACGAACTCGAACACTATCGGAAACGGTTGCGCGAACTTCAGGACCTGCTGTACGCGGAACGCCGCCGCTCGCTCCTGATTTGTCTCCAGGGGATGGATACCGGAGGCAAGGATGGAACGATCAATCACGTGCTGAGCGCGATGAACCCGCAGGGCTGCCGGGTAGCGGTCTTTCACGCGCCCACCTCCGAAGAACTGGCGCACGATTTTCTCTGGCGGATCCACCGCGCGGTCCCCGCCCGGGGGGAGGTCGTCGTCTTCAACCGCTCCCACTACGAGGATGTGCTGGTGGTGCGGGTCCACAACTTGGTGCCGAAGGACGTCTGGTCCGTTCGTTATGACCGGATCAACGCGTTCGAACGCGGCCTCGCCGACCAGGACACCCACATTCTCAAGTTCTACCTGCACATCTCGAAGGAAGAGCAATTGGCGCGATTCCAGGACCGCCTGGACGATCCGGCCAAGCGGTGGAAGATCAGCGAGGCGGACTATGCGGAGCGCAAATTCTGGGACGACTACATGGCGGCGTATGAGGATGCCTTGTCCCGCTGCAGCACCGAGTACGCGCCGTGGTTCCTGGTTCCCGCCGGCCACAAGTGGTTTCGGAATCTCGCGGTCGCCCGGATTGTGGTGGAGCATCTGGAGGACCTTCGGATGGGCTACCCTAAACCGGCCGTCGATATCGAACACATACGCCGCGAGTATCACGCGGCAAAGAAAGAGTAAAGAGCCCGCCGGACGATCCGAGCTATGCCGAGCCCGGCCGCGGACTGAGGGAGCGCCGTGACGTGGTCATTCCGTCGGGAGGAAGGGTGGTGCGGAACATGGTGCACACACCGGACGGCAGCGCGTTGGAGATTGCGGGCAGCGGCATGAACCGCATCGGCCGGGTCCAAATCAGATGAGCGAGCGCCTCGATGGACGCCCGTTCACGATTGCAATCGCCCAGGTGGACGACGCGCAGTTCCGGTACGACACGTTGGGCGATTGGGAGTACGAGGAGCGTCCGGACGGCGTGGCCGTCCGCATCAGCGTACCGAAATTCGGCGGGGAAGCCAACTACGCGGCGTGGCTCATCGCCATTCACGAGCTCGTCGAGCTGTTCTTGTGCGTTCGGCAAGGCGTGACCCAGCGGGCGGCGGACGAGTTTCACGCCGCCCATCCGGACAGCGACGAGTACGGCGACGAGCTCGATTGTCCGTACTACGAGCAGCACCAGGTCGCGGACGCGGTTGAGAAACTGCTGTGCCGCGCGATCGGGGTCGCGTGGAAGGAGTACTTCGCGATGTCGAGCCGCCGGTGCGACGAAATCATCGCAGCGCGCGCCGGCGGCGCCCGTGGGCGCTAGCGGGGACGCGCCGCCGCCGTGACGTCTTCGTAGCGTTCCGGGGCGAACCGGCGGGCCAGCAGGCCCGTCGCCCGGTTCAGATCGATCCGCCGGACCAGCACGCCTTCGTCGCCGTACGGCAGATGGCCCTCGCACTCGCCGTCGGGTCCGATGAGGCTGGTCGCCGACTCCTGGAATCGCACCGCGTAGTTGACGCTGGCGAAGTAGATTGTGTTCTCGAGCGCGCGCAGCATCATCGCCTTCTCGTAGTAGGGGGCGCCCGGATCGCCCCAGCGCGTCAGACGGACGCCGGCGCGCTCGGTGCCGGTGTGTTGCGGGTGAAAGACGATCTTGGCGCCGCGGACCGCGGCCCACCGGACCGTCTCGGGGTAACGCCACGCCTCGTGACAGATGGCCACGCCGAACGCCGTCCCGTCGGCCTCGAACAGCTGCCGCCCGGCACCCGGCACGTAGAAACGGTCCTCGCTCGGGTCGAGCTGGGTCTTCGTCTGACATCCTTGAAGGCGGCCGTCCGCGCCGATGACCCGGGCGGCGATCTGCCGGCCCGCGGCGCTCACGTGTTCCATGCCGAGGATCGTGGTCAGGGCAAACGTCTTGGCCCAGCCGGCGACCGCGCTCAGCATCCGTGCCTCGGCTGCCGCATCGAACGGCGCCACCTCGAAGTCCTGACCGCGGAGCCCCGGAAGATACGCCTCGGGGAAGCAGACGACGCGGGCGCCCTTCGATGACGCGTCCGACATCAGGCGCCGGACCCTCTCCAGCCCGTCCTCGAGCGTCGACGCGGGACGCGGCGACGCGAGCGCGATGATCATGGGTGCCTCTTAGCCGCGCGGACGCCGACCGCCTTCCGTGCGCGGCGCCGTCAATCCGGGGCGCCGTGCCCCGACGCCACGCGGAGGACGCCCCGGCAGATGTCGCGGAACGCCTCGTCGAAGCTGACGCCCTTCGTTCTCCACGCATAGTCCGAGCCGTGCCACCGCCAGCGCCAGGATCCGACCCACCCCGGCAGCGACTCGTCGAAGCGGAGGGTGCCCGCGACGCGCGCTTCGTTTGGGGCGGTGGCCGCCGGGGGCGCGGGGAAGCCGGTGGTCCCGACGCCCCAGGCGGCGAAATCGGCCTCGCTCGGGAACCGCACCGTCAAGTCGAAGTCGCGTGCCATGTCGGCAAAGGACGCCCGCTGCTCGGTCCCGTGCTGAGTCTCAGCGCTCAGCCGATACGACGTGGGCCCGATCGCGACGGCGAGGACGGGCACGACCACCGGCCGTGCCCCGGTCCAGGCATGCTGTCCGAGGTCCCCGAGCATCTTGTCGACCCGCGCCGGGACAAACTTCACGGTGAGGTTGAAGGGCCGGTCGCGGGTGCCCTGTTCGTCGTGAACCGGCCGGCCCGCCATCCGGTCGATGTAGGAGAATGAGGCCACGGCCGCGCCGGCGCGCGCGGCCATCGCCGAGACCCTCGCGTCGTCGTGCAGGCGCGGCTCGCCGGTGAGATTGACGAGTACCTTGCGCAGCGCTTCCGCGAAGCCGATCGGCCGGCTGCGCGCGTCCTTGCCCGTGACGATGACCGTCGCCTGATAGAGGTCCGGGCCCGGCTGGGCGGACGCCGGCGGTCCCGCCGCCGCCGCCGCGAGAGCCGCGGCGGCCAAGAGCATCTTCCAACGGTGCCGGCGGAATCCCATGCTACGCCCCCGCGTCGTGACCGAGTAACCGATGTTTCGAAGTCGATGGTTACTCTCCCTGCGGAGCCACGAGCCTCAGGAATGTGCGCTCCTCCCGTAGGACGAAGCGCTGCTCCTCGGCGAACCGGAGGTTCGCCGCGGCGTCGCCGTCGGCGCGGAGGCGCGCCCGGTACGCCTCGTACGCCGCCAGGCTCTCGAACGAGATCAGGCCGTAGGCGACGTCGTTGGTCCCCTCGTGCGGCATCCAGTAGCCGACGAGGTCGCCGCCGCATTTCGGGATGAGCGAGAGCCAGCGCCGCGCGTATGCCTCGAACGCCTCCCGCTTGAATGGATCGAGTCGGTAGCGGATGAACACGGTAATTGTCATGCGCGCCTCCCCACGGGGTGACCCGTTCCGTCTCCGCGCCGCATTGTACCGGAGCGACGGTACACCGCCGGATGAAGTGTGGCGCGCGGCCGGGCCTGGAGGCGCGACGTGACGGGCGAGGGGGAGCGGCTGCAGTTTTCGGTTCCCGACGGTAGGGTCTCCGCCGTGTGGACGCCCGCGGCACAGCCGGTCGCCGCGGCGGCGGTCGCCCACGGCGCCGGAGCCGGCCTCACGCATCCGTTCCTGGCCGGTACGGCGGCGGCGATGGCGGACGACGGTGTCTCTGTCCTGCGGTTCAACTTCCCGTACATGGAGGCCCGCCGGCGTGTGCCGGACCGGACGCCGGTCCTGCTCGGCGCATGGCGCGCGGCGATCGATGAGCTCTCGCGCCGCGGCGCCGGTCTGCCGATGATCACGGCGGGCAAGTCGATGGGCGCGCGGATGGCCTCTATGCTCGCGGCCGAGGACGGGCCGGCGTTTTCCGGCAAGGCGCTCGTCTTTTTCGGCTATCCGCTGCACCCCCCGGGGAAACCGGAGCGGCTCCGGGACGCACACCTCCCGCAGATCCGGGTGCCGGTGCTCTTCATTCAGGGGACGAGGGACGCACTGGCCGAATTCGCGCTCATCGAGGACGTGGTCCGGCGGCTGGGGCCGCTCGCCCGGCTGCACGCGGTCCCGGACGCCGACCATTCCTTTCACGTGCGCGGTACCCGCCGCTCCGACCTTGAGATCGGCCGGGACCTGGGACATGTCGCCGCCGCGTTCGTGCGGCGGATCGCCGCCGCCTAACCCGCCGCGGCGCAGGCTGGAGAACCCACGCGGGCGGGCCGCCGTGCGGGCGGGTATCATCGTGCTGTGAATGTCCCCAACCCTTCCGCGTTTCCGATCGCGCCGCCGGTCGAGCCGATGCTGGCCGCGTCCGCCGGGACGCTGCCCGATGGGTCCGGATGGCTGTACGAGCCCAAGTGGGACGGCTTTCGCGCCCTCGTCTTCCGCGGTGCCGACGAGGTCTTCATCCAGAGCCGCGATCTGCGGCCCCTCGACCGGTACTTTCCGGAGCTGCGCGAGGCATTTCTCGCCCAACTGGGCCCGGGGTGCGTGCTCGACGGCGAAATCGTCATCGTGACGGTCCGCGGACTGGATTTCGAGGCGCTGCAGCTGCGGCTGCATCCGGCTGCATCCCGCGTCGCCATGCTGGCGACGGTCACGCCCGCGGCGTTCGTGGCGTTTGACGCGCTCGCGGCCGGCGGCCGCGACATCCGAACGGCGCCGCAGGCGGATCGCCGCGCGCAGCTCGAGCGGCTCCTCCGCGCCGCGGCGCGGCCGATCTACCTCACGCCGGTCACACGCGATCGCGAGACGGCGGCCGTGTGGCTGCGCGAGTTCGAGGGGGCGGGTCTCGACGGCGTCGTCGCCAAGCCGGAGCGGGGGACCTATCAGCCGGGCAAGCGGGCGATGGTCAAGGTCAAGCACGCCCGGACCGCGGACTGCGTCGTGGCGGGCTTCCGCTGGCACAAGAGCGGCGTCGGCGCGGTCGGCTCGCTGCTGCTGGGCCTCTACGACGACAGCGGAGCGCTGCACCACGTCGGCGTCACGTCCGCGTTTCCGATGGCGACGCGCCGGCGGCTTGCCGAGGAGCTCGCGCCGCTGCGCCGGGAGGCCCTCGCGCAGCATCCGTGGCGCGAGTGGGCGAACCCGGACCCGGCAGAGTTCGTGCGCATGCCCGGCGGGCAGAGCCGGTGGAGCGCCGGCAAGGATCTGTCCTGGGAGCCGGTGCGCGTCGAGCGCGTGTGCGAGGTCAAGTACGATCACCTGCAGGGCCGACGGTTCCGGCACGCGGCCCTGTTTCTGCGCTGGCGGTCCGACAAGCGGCCGGCGGAGTGCCGGTACGATCAGCTCGAGGTCGCGCCGCCGTTCGAGCTGGAGAAGGTGTTCGGCGCCCGCGGACGTTAGGCGGGGCCGCGGGTGTCTAGCGCGGCGCCGGCGGGCGCCCCGGCCACGCCGGGACTTCGTCGGGATCAGGGGGCTCGTGCTCCGGGCGCAGTGTTTCCGGCACGTGTCTCAAATTCAGCCGGATGCGCGTCCACGTGGTCGAGCGGCCCCGCATCGCGTCGACGAGAATGTCGTCGGGCGCAAGATACGCCGCGGCGCCGGGATGGCGCGCCCGCCAGCGGTCGAGCCCCGCGGCGGCGTCGTCCTTGCGATACGCTCGCGCGATCTCGATGAGCGGGAACACCGGCGCGCGGCGGCGGGATGGCTGCGCGCGGACGGGCTCCCCGGCCTGCTTGCGATAGTGCGGGGGCCACGGCGCGTCGCCGAGCCCGTCGCGCTCGTGGCGGGCGGACAGCTCAAGGAGGGCGGAGAGCGGGCATGGCGACTCGTCGATGCCGGCGTGCGGGTCGCCGACTGCGGCGAAGCGCCGCGGCATCGTGGCCAGCGTGAACTCGCCCGGATCGCAGCCGTCGACATCGGCCCACGACAACGGCGCGGAGACGCGGGCATCGGCGGTGGGCCGCACGGAGTACGCCGCGGCGACCGTGCGGTCTTTGGCGTTCTGGTTGTAGTCGATGAAGACGCCGTGGCGCTCTTCCTTCCACCACTTGCTGGTCGCGAGCGAGGGCGCGCGGCGCTCGACGTCGCGGGCCAGGGCCAGGGCGGCGCGGCGGACCTCGTCGAAGGTCCAGCGGGGCTCGAGCCGCACGAGCACGTGCATCCCGCGGCCGCCGGACGTCTTCGGCCAGCCGGTCATGCCGAAGTCCTCCAGCGCGCCGCGCACCACCCGGGCCACGTCGCGGACCTGCGGCCAGCCGACGCCCGGCATCGGGTCGAGATCGATACGCAGCTCGTCGGGGTGCTCGAGGTCCTCGGCCCGCACCGGATGCGGGTGGAGCTCGAGACAGGCGAGGTTGGCCATCCACGCGAGCGCCGCGGCGTCGCGCGGCACCACCTCGTCGGCGGAACGGCCGGAGGGAAAGCGGAGAGAGACGACCTCGATCCAATCCGGCCGCGACCGGGGGGCGCGCTTCTGGAAGAAGAACTCGCCGCCGACGCCGTTCGGGTAGCGCACCAGCATGTTCGGCCGGCCGCCGGCCGCGCGCAGCGCGCCGCCGGCGACGGCCAGGAAGTACCGCACCAAGTCCAGCTTGGTGTACCCTCTACCGGGAAAAAGGATTTTCCGCGGGTTGGAAATCGCGACCGTACGGCCGCCGGCGGCGATCGTTTCCCGTTCCGGGGCGGTGGACATGGGGTCGCTACAAACTTACCCCGCCGGTTCCATCTCCGGAGCGCGACCGCTTAGGACCGTCCGGCGGGAGTGCCGGCGGGCACCTCGTCCCGCTTCGGCCGCCGGTTGGCCCGCAGGACCCGTTTTCTCAGGCGCAACGCCGCCGGCGTGATCTCGACGAATTCGTCGTCCGCGATGAACTCGAGCGCCTGCTCGAGGTTCAGCGCGCGCGGCGGGACAAGGCGGACCGCGATGTCGGCGGTGGACGACCGGATGTTAGTGAGCTTTTTCTCGCGCACCGCGTTGACGTCGAGATCGTTGTCGCGCGCGTGCTCGCCGACGACCATGCCCTCGTATACCTCGGTGCCGGGGCCGACGAACAGGTCGCCGCGCTCCTGCAGGTTGTAGAGCGCGTAGGCGGTGGTGACGCCCGGGCGGTCGGCGACGAGCGCGCCCGTGGGGCGGCGGGGAATGTCGCCGCTCCAGGGGACGTACCCGTCGAAGAGTGAGTTCATGACGATCGTGCCGCGGGTCTCGGTCAGCAGCTCGCCGCGCAGGCCGATCAGGCCGCGGCTCGGAATCCGGAACTCCAGCCGCGCGCGCCCGGATCCGTGGTTGCGCATGTTGACCATGACCGCCTTCCGCGGGCCGAGCTTCTCGACCACGGCGCCGACGAACTGCTCCGGCACGTCGAGGAAGAGCAGTTCCACCGGCTCCATCACCCGGCCGTCCACCACCTTCGTCACGATCTCCGGCCGTCCCGCCATCAGTTCGTAGCCCTCGCGGCGCATCGTCTCGATCAGGATCGAAAGCTGCAGCTCGCCGCGCCCCATCACGGCGAAGGTGTCCGGCGACCCGCCTTCCGCGACCCGCAGCGCGACGTTGGTGAGGAGCTCCTTGTCCAGCCGCTCGCGCAGGTTGCGCGACGTCACGTACGCCCCCTCGCGCCCCGCGAACGGCGACGTGTTGACGCAGAACTGGATCGCGATCGTGGGTTCGTCGATCGCGACGCGCGCCAGCGGGGCCGGCGTGTCCGGGTCGGTGATCGTGTCGCCGATCGCGATCCCCTCGACGCCGGCGACCGCGACGATGTCGCCGAGGTCGGTCGTCTCGATGTCGATGCGATCCAGCCCGCTGAACGAGAACAGCTTCGTGATGCGGGTGCGGATGACGCGGCCGTCCACCTTCGCGATGCCCGCGTCGGCGCCGGTCCGCAGGGTGCCGTTGAAGACGCGCGCGATCGCAATGCGGCCGAGGTAGTCGCTGTAATCGAGGTTGGCCACCAGCACCTGCAGCGGCCCCGCGGCGTCGCCGGCCGGCGCCGGCACGGTCGAAACGATCGCGTCGAAGAGGGGCCGCAGATCGATCCCCGGGTCCGCCGGAGCGCGCGAGGCGGTGCCGGCGCGGGCGTTCGCGTACAGGACGGGGAAGTCGAGCTGAGCCTCTACCGCGTCGAGGTCGATGAACAGATCGTAGATTTCGTTCAGCACCTGCGGCGCCCGCGCGTCGGGCCGGTCCATCTTGTTGATGACGACGACCGGCGGGAGCCCTGCCTCGAGCGCTTTGCCGAGCACGTACCGCGTCTGGGGCAGCGGCCCCTCGCTCGCGTCGACGAGCAGCATCACCCCGTCAACCATCTTGAGCGCGCGCTCGACCTCGCCCCCGAAGTCGCTGTGCCCCGGGGTGTCGACGATGTTGATCTTGACGCCCTGATAGAACACGGCGGTATTCTTCGCGAGGATGGTGATACCGCGTTCGCGCTCCAATTCGTTGGAGTCGAGCACGCGGTCCACCACGGTCTCGTTGGCGCGGAACGTGCCGCTCTGCCGCAGCATCGCATCCACGAGCGTCGTCTTGCCGTGGTCGACGTGCGCAATGATCGCGATGTTTCGGATGGCCTGTGCCACGATCGCCTTACCATCTCACGGACCGGCCTCGCGGTCAAGCGCCTTCACGCCCGGCGCCGCCTGCGCGGCCGGGCGTTTCGCGTCCGGCACGAAAAGCAGCGCCGCGTTGGCCACAAGCACTGTCGCGGCGATGACGTAGAAGATGGACAGCAGCCCGTAGCGGTCGCCCAGATACCCGCCGATGATCGGTATGGCCGTGGGGAGCAACGCCTGGGTCGTGAACAAGATCCCCACCGCCGTGCCCTCGTACTCGCGCGGGACGACCGCGATCGCCCAGCGGAAGATCGCCGGCCGCATCGAGTACGTGAAGAACCCCAGCACCGCGAGGGCGGCGACGAAAGCCGGGCCGAGGTTGAGGGCCGCGAATCCGAGCAGCGCGACGCTCGTGCTGAACATGCCGATCGTCGCGACCCGCTTCGGCCCGAGGCGATCGGACAACGTTCCGGCGATCGGCGTGGCGATCATGCCCGACCCTTGGACGACGGCGAGGTAGAGGCCGATCAGCGCCGCCGGCAGGTGCTGCACGTTCAGCAGGTAGAGGGGGAGAAAGGTGCTGAGGCCGAGCTGCGTCATGGACCGGACGCCCGAGATCATGGCGAGCGCGAGCAGCCTGGCGTTGCGGGCGAGCAGCGCGAGGCCGGCCACGTAGTCCCGGATCGGCAGCGCGCGGGCCGGGGCGCCGCCGTGCCGGCGGTGCGCGTGGCTCATGACGCGCGTGATCACGAGCGTCAGCAGCAGGCCCGCGGCGACCACGATCAGCATGACCTGCCGCCAGTTGAACGCGGCCAACAGCAGTCCCGCGGCCAGCGGAGTCAGGGTGTCGCCGAGGTTGGCGCCCAGCTCGTGCAGGGCGAGGCCGTAGCCCCGGCGGAGCGGATACATCTCCGACAGCGCGGTGATTGCCGCGGGATGCCAGAGGAAGCTTCCGGCGCCGACGACGCCGACCGCGAGCAGGATCGCGGTGTAACTCTTGGTGAGCCCGACGACGAGGTACGGTAGGGACGCCCACGCGAGCGCCGCGCTCATGAAGAGGCTGCGCCGGCCGATCGTGTCGACGACGGCGCCCGCGGGGAGGTTGATGAGGGTGCTCATCAGCTGCCGCAGCGAAATGATCAGGCCGACCTGGCTGTAGGACAGCCCGAGATCTTTGGCCAGGAACGGCAGCAGCACGTAGAACGCCGCGGAGTAGGCGTGCGTCATGCCGTGGCCGGCCCCGATCGCCCACATCCCGGCATTGGACCGGTCCGGCCGCGGGATCGATCGCCACGCGGCCGCGCGCAGCGCGTTCACGGGACCAAGTCTTTGGTGCGGTTAGACCAGGCCCCTCCGAACGGCGAAGGCCGCGGCGTGCGCGCGGTTGCGGAGGTCGAGGCGGCTGTACAGCGCGCGCAGGCAGTTCTTGACGCGCGACTCGGACACGGCCAGTTTGACCGCGATCTCCTTGTCGCTCATGCCGAGGGCGACTTCGACGAGGATGTTGATTTCGCGCGGGGTGAGCCGGTGCGGCCGCCGCGGCGCGCCGACTGCCGCGGCGGCCTCGTCCCGGGCGAGACCCTCGACCATCTGCCGGGCCAACACCGGGTTGATCATCGTGGCGCCCGACTGCACGGCGCGAATCGCGTTGGACAGGTTCGTGGCGGAGATGTCTTTCAACACGTAGCCGACGGCGCCCGCGGCCGCGGCCTCGCGAAACACTTCCTGGTCCGACTGCGCGGTCAGCACCAGCACCTGCGCGTTCGGGCAGCGGGCTTTGATCGCGCGAATGGCGCCGATCCCGTCCGCGGCCGGCGCCGGAATGTCCATCAGGACGACGTCGGGCTTTGCGGCCGCGACATCGTCGATCGCCCCCGCCGCCGCCCCGGCCTCGCCGACGATGTCGATGTCGCCCTCCGAACCGAACAGCAGCCGGAGGCCGTGGCGGAGCAGCACTTGCGGATCGATCAGAAACACCCGGATCGGATCCGGGCGCGGCACGGCCCGAAGGCGCGGCTTTAGCGCATGCAGGCCGAACTTGGCATGGTCCATCAGGTGAGGTGTGCCCACGCGCCGCGTTTCGCAGACGCGGCGTACACACGTACGTGCGGACAGACCGCCGTCGCACTTGCGCCAAATCTCCCGCCGATTACTCAAACGGGCGGGGCGGATCGCTCAAACGAGGCGGCCGGGCCGGTCCGAAATGGTCGCGGGGCGGCGCGGACGAACGCAGGCCGGGGACGGGCGTGTTCCCAATTATCCTGGCGTGATCGGAACGTCGCTGCGCGGCGATAGGCGGGAAGCGGGCGCAGCGCCGACTTCGGAAGGCAACGGAGGCGATGTGTATGAAACCTCAGAATGATCGCGTGGTGCGGGAGTTTCAGGCGGCCTACGCGGCGCTCCGCCGCGCTGAGTGCGATGACGCGCACGTATCGCTGCCCTACGCGCCCGTGCTGCCGCGACGGGATCTGAGAAAGCCGCTCGGATCCGACGTCTGGCTGTCGCGCCGGGCGGCGCCGGCCGCGTCGGTGCAGTTTGCCCGGATGCGGGCCGCGTGGGAATTGCTGCCCGATGCCGCGCGGGCAAAAGCCCACCTGATCTTGGCCGTCGAGCGGGCGGGGTAAGCAGCCGGATCGACCGGCCGTCGAAAAAGGGGTGACGGCTACGAAGTCCGTCGGCCGTCCAATTCTCATCAAAGCCTGCCTCAACGGCGGCCGGCGGCGCGCCGATCACGACGGCGTGCCGCTCACACCGGAGGAGACGGCGCGCGATGCGCGTGCGGCCGTCGCCGCCGGCGCCGCGGCCCTCCACGTCCACCCCCGCGATCGTGCCGGCGCGGAGACCCTCGACGCCGGAGCGCACGCCGCCGCGCTCGCCGCGATCCGGGCGGCGTGTCCCGGCGTCCCGGTGGGGGTCAGCACCGGCGCATGGATGGCGCCCGATCCCCGGGCCCGCGTTGCGCTCGTCGAATCGTGGACGGTGCTCCCCGATTTCGCGTCGGTCAACTTCTCCGAAGCCGGCGCCGCCGACGTGTGCGCGGCGCTGATTCGCCGCGGGATCGGCATCGAAGCCGGGCTGTGGTCCGTCGAGGACGCCCGGACGTTCGGCGCGAGCGGGCTCGCGGCCTGGTCGCTGCGCATCCTCGTTGAAGCCCGGCCGCTCGAGCCGGCGCGGGCGCTGGACGATGCGGCGGCCATCGATGCGGAACTCGATCGCGCCGAGATTTGGCTCCCCAGGCTGCATCACGGCGAGGGCGTCGCGACGTGGGCGGTGCTCGACGCGGCGCTCAACGTGGACCGGGACATCCGGGTCGGCCTGGAGGATACCCTGCAGCTGGTGGGCGGCGGCCGCGCTCGAGACAACGCTCAGTTGGTCGCATCGGCCGTGGAGATGGTTCGCCGTCACGGCCACAGGCAGGTCGTCGCGCTAAGCGACCGGCCCTGAGACACGGCCGGTTTCGCTGCGCGCTTGACATCGATTCTGTAGTGCGCCGCGGCCGGCACCCACCCCCATCGGGGTGCGTACCCTGACGCCCCTCAGATTCGCGCCCGATTGACCCGCCAGCAACACCGGCACGAGGGCCGGTACCGTGAGTTTGGGCGGGAGCCGCGCCACAGCGGTGCCGCGGCAGTCTACGGGGCCTCCGCGGCGGGCAGAACCCCCAAGTGGGGGGGCTGCGTAGTCGATGAGCCGGATCCGCAACCTACGTCGCCGGTCTTCACGTAACGAACCGGCGGTCGGTGCCGCCAACGCGCAGAGCGCGAGGGGCTTCTTCACCGGAGCTTCCGCGCCCAGCCGTTCCTTCGAAGGCTTCGTGGTCCTCGCGGCGGTCGCGGCCGCCGCGGGCCTATACCTCACGCCGCCGTTGGTGGCGCGCGGCGCGCTCCCGACCGTTGCCGCCGGCGCACCGGCCGGCGTGGCGGCCCTGCTGATCGCCGCCACGATTGCCGTCGCGCTCGGCGGCATCTATCACCTTCCGCTCGGTCGGAAGGTCTTCCTCGCACTCGGCAGCGGCGCATCGTTCGCCATCCTGCTGAGCTTCCCGGTGCATCTCGCGCTCATTCCCACGACGGCCGGCACCGTCGTCGCGCAATTCGTCAGCCGGCGTCGCCGTCAGCTCAGCGCTCCCGCGATTATCTTCAACGTGGCGCAGTACGTGGTGACGTGGAGTCTCGTCATCATCCTATTCCACCGTCTGTGGGCGGACTTGGGATCGCTGCCCGCTCAGGCCAGGTTGTCGCTCGCCGCGATAGGTGCGGGCCTCGTCCATATGCTGGTCAATACCTGGCTCGTGTCGACGTGGTCGGCGCTGCGCAGGCGGACGGGTGCCTTCGAGCTTTGGCTGCAGATTTTGCGAGAGAGCTCCGCCGGGTACGCCGTCACGCTGCTGCTCGGCGCGGTGGCCGGGCTGCTCGCGACCATCCACCCGTTCTGGGTCATCCCGCTGCTGATCTCCGTCTTGGTGATCTTCTGGGGTCAGACGCGGATGCTCGGCAGGCAACGGCGGCAGATCACGACGATACTCTCGTCCCTCGTCGAGACGAACGAGGGGCTGTCTCCGTTCATGCACGAGCAGTCGGAACGTGTCGCCTGGTGGGCGGAGCGCCTCGCGCGGCGGATGGGCCTGTCCGAGTCTGAAATCGAACTCGTCTGGCTCGCGGCGAAGTTGCACGATCTCGGCATGATGCTGCTGCGGCGCGACCTCGAAGCGACGCCGGACGTGCTGTCCGACGCGCAGGAAGCGTTGATAAAACGGCATCCCGCGCTCGGCGCCGCGGTGATCGAGCGGCTGCCCGGCATGGGCCGCGTCGCGCAGTGCGTACGCTCCCACCACGAAGACTACGACGGACGCGGGTATCCCGACGGCCTGAAAGACGATCGGATCCCGGTCGGCGCACGGATCATTCGTGTCGTCGACTCCTACGACGACCTCTGCTCGGCGCGGCCACACCGGCCGGCGTTCACGCCCGAAGGCGCGCTCACGCGGATACAGGCGCGGGCCGGTCGGGACTACGACCCGAAGATCGTGCAGGCGCTCGGGCAGATCATCGCCACCACGGACGCCGTGCCGTTGTTCGTCAAACTCTTCGGCGCGTCGATGCGGCCGCAGCCCGCCCTCGCGGCGGCTCCCGCCGGCAACCCGGCGTGGGAGGCGTGGAAATCGCGGCTCCCGGTGGGCGGCGGGACGTCGGCGCCTCTCTCGGACGATGAGGAGACGCGGTCTGTGGACGCGCCGGCGCAGGCGACGCCGTCGGTCTCCGAGGCGATCCCGTACCTTGTGGCGATTCAGGAAACGGAGCGCCGGCGGATCGGGCGCGAGCTACACGATGAGATCGGCCAGGCGCTGACCGGACTGAAGCTGACCCTCGACGCGCTGCCGGTGCAGGCCGAGAGGCGCGTGGAGGAGAGCTTGCAGAACGCACGCGACGTCGTGTCGGACCTGATGATGCGCGTGCACGACATCTCGCTGCAGCTGCGTCCGGCGGTGCTCGACGATCTCGGGCTGCTGCCCGCGCTACAGTGGCATGTCGAGCGGTACCAGGCACAGACCGGCGTCGGCGTCGCCTTCACTCAATCTGGGCTGAACCGGCGGTTCGGCGCCGGCGTCGAGACGGCGGCCTACCGCATCGCACAGGAAGCTTTGACCAACGTCGCGCGGCACGCCGGCGTCTCCGAGGTGACGCTGCGCGTCTGGGCGGTGGGGGGTGCGGTGTCGGTTGAGGTCGAGGACGGCGGCCGCGGCTTCGACCCCGGTCGCGTGGAATCGAACGGTCTTGTCGGCATGAAGGAACGGGCGTTGCTCGTGGGCGGGCGCCTGACCGTTGAAACCGGCCGGGGTGCCGGGACACGGATCACCGCCACGCTGCCTACCACGACCGCCGAGGTGCCGTGACAAGCGCACTGACGCCTGTCACGATCGTCCTCGCGGATGACCACCACGTCGTCCGTCAGGGCCTCCGGGCCGTCTTGGAGGCCGAACCGGATTTTTCAATCCTCGGCGAGGCCGGAGACGGCCTCGAAGCCGTTGACCTCGTCGCGCAGTCGAGGCCCCGCGTGCTGATCGCGGACCTCATGATGCCCGGCATCACCGGGCTCGAGGTCACACGCCGTGTCCGCAAAGAGTACCCCGACACGCAGGTGGTCATCCTCTCGATGCACGCGAGTGAGCCGTACGTGCTGGAAGCGCTTCGCAACGGTGCCGCGGCGTACGTGCTCAAGGCGTCGCAGTCGGCGCACCTCGTCGAGGCCGTGCGTGCGGCGGCGGCCGGCCATCGTTATCTCAGCCCTTCGCTGTCCAGCCGTGCGATCGCGGTGTACGCCGACTCCGCCCCTGCCGATCCCGGGCCGTCGGATGGGTACGCTACGCTCACGAATCGGGAGCGCGAGGTACTTCACCTCGCCGCGGAAGGACACGGCCACCGCGCGATCGGCCAGCGCCTCGGCATCAGCCCCCGCACCGCCGAAGTGCACCGCGCCAACCTCATGCGCAAACTGGACTTGCACAACCAGACCGATCTCGTCCGCTACGCGATCCGGCGCGGCATCGTCACGGAAGCGTAAGGCCTCACAAACCGAGCGTCGTGCTTCGGGGGGAATGCTCGAAGCGACGGCGGCCGGACTAGCGCGCGATCTTCGCGAGCGTCCAGACGGCCAACCCGATCGACGAGGCCCCCAGCACCCGCGCGAGCGCCGCCGAGACGCCCGACTCGGGTAAGACCAGATCGGCCGCCAGCCCCACGATCAGCACGCCGGCGACGGCGATACCCAACACTCCGTTCGGCAGCCGCATGGCACGGTTATTTTGCCCCGGACTCGGCCCCGTATGACGGGCGCCGCGCCCAAACGGCCACCCCTCAAAACGGGAAAAAAGCGCAGGAGACACTGCGCCTGCCATGTGCGACGCAGCGACGGCGTAACCTATGGCGATCCACAACAACGAGCCGGCGTTCGATGGGCCGCTCCCCGGGGCGGGCGCCTGCGGCCGGGAGCCGCGCGTGCTCGACCGACGGTTCGAGTTGCGCGAGGTCATCGGCACCGGCGGCATGGCCACGGTCTACCGGGCCTGGGACCGCGCCCACAACCGTCCCTGCGCCGTAAAAGTGCCGGCCGAGCACCTCGCGCGCGACGAGGAATTCCGGCAACGGTTTCGCCGGGAGGCGGAGGCGGCGAGCGCGCTCGTGCACCCACGCATCGTGCGAGTGTACGGGCACGGCGAGGCCGACTCGACGCCCTACATCGCGATGGAGTTCTTGGACGGCGGGACGCTTCGCGAGTTGGTGAGCCGGCGGGAGCAGCTTCCGGAGGGAACCGCGGTCCGCATCGCGGCAGAAGTGGCCGACGCGCTTGCGTACGCCCACTCCCGCCGCGTCGTCCACCGCGACATCAAGCCGCACAACATCCTCCTGACGGCGGACGAGCACGTCAAGGTCGCGGACTTCGGCATCGCCCGTTCGCTCGATTCGACGTCACACACACGCGCCGGGATCGTGCCCGGGTCCACGCAGTACATCTCGCCCGAGCAGGCGGCCGGGCAGCAGGCGGGCCCGGCGTCGGACCAGTACTCGCTCGGCGTCGTCCTGTACGAGATGCTGGCCGGACGTCTGCCGTTCGAGGAAGCCGAGACCCCGGTCGCTATGGCGCTGCGGCACATACACGAGCCGCCATACGACCTGCACTGGATCCGTCCGGGTCTATCCGAAGCCACCGTGGCGCTGGTGCGCCGCCTGCTGGTCAAATCGCCGGAGGAGCGCCAGGTGTGCGCGGCCGAGCTCGCGTCGAACCTCCGGCGGATCTACGCGCGGCTCGGCCGTGACGCGTCGAAGACCGTCCCGCTGCCGATTCGGGCCGGCGGGCAGCCGCGCGCGGCGGGGGCCGAGCGGGACGGCGCGATCGCCCGCGACGCGACGGCCCGTCTCGCGACGCTCGGTCGCGGGCGCGTGTTGTCGGACACCGCACGAACGCCGATCTTGTCGTCGCGGCACCGTCGCCAGGCGATCGCGCCGCAGCTTACGATCGTCCTCGTCGGGTTGGTCGGCTTATGGTTCTTCGCCTTCGCGGCTTACCAGGGCTACCAGTCCGCGAACCGTCGCGGTCCGGCGGCGCAAACCGCGGCCGCCATCCGGGCGCCGGCTCTCGTGGGCCGGACGCTGGCGGCCGCGCAGGACGTCGCGGCGTCCAACAAGATCAGGCTTGCCGTCACGGGCAGACAGAACGGGACCGTGGCCCCGGACGTGATCCTGGCGCAGGATCCGCCCCCGGGAACCGCGCTCGCGCAGGGCGCGGCGCTCAACGTGGTGGTCAGCCAGGGGTCGGGGGTCGTGCCCGATGTCCGCGGCGTCTCAGCCGACGCGGCCGCGCGGAAGTTGCGGGCCGCCGGACTGCGGCTCGGCAGCACGAGCTACGTACACGACGACCACGTGCCGTCCGGCATGGTCCAGTCGCAGTCCGCGAATCCAGGCGACCATCTGGGGGCCAAGTCATTGATCAACATCGTGGTGAGCCGAGGCGCCGATCAGCCGTCGAGTCCCTCCGGCACGCCGCTGGGCGCGCCGGCGCCGTCTCCGGACACCACGGTCGTCCCGAACGTAACCGGCGCATCGCTCGCGCAGGCGGAGTCCGCGCTGCGCTCCGCCGGCTTCCGGACGGGACGCATCAGCTACACGTACGACGATCGGACTCCCGCGGGCGTCGTAATCGGTCAGGGCCGGGCGGCCGGCGCCGAGGCCTCCCCGAACGAGGCGGTCGACTTGGTCGTCAGCCAGGGGCCCGCGCCGCCCGCCGGACCGGCGCCGCAGACGCCGCCGTCCAATCAGACCGGTCCGCCGGATCAAGGTTCGCCCCCGCCCGTGATCCCGTAATCCGAACGACGCGCCGCCGAGGGGCGCGCCCGCGGCCCGCCGAAATATCCCACCCGATATGCGTGCGATTGTTGTCGGCGGCGGCGTGATCGGTGCGTCGGCGGCTTATCGTCTTGCGCGGGGAGGCGCCGCTGTGACGCTTCTCGACCGCGGCCGGCTCTGCGGCGGGACCTCCGCCGCCAGTTTCGCCTGGACCAACTCGAACCAGAAGACGCCGCGCGAGTACCACGACCTGAACGTGGAAGGCATGCGCGCCCACGCCGCGCTGCGGGCCGAATTCGGCGCCGCGCCGTGGTGGCACGGAGGTGGTAACATCCACATCGCGGCCGGCGATGCCGCGCGCGTCGCGCTCCGCGCGCGCGTCGAGCGGCTGCGCGCTTGGGACTATGCCGCGGAGGAGATCGACGCGGCCCGGGCCCTCGCGCTCGAGCCGGATCTTCCCCCAGGCGCGCTCCGCGACACGGCGATCGCGTTCTATCCGGACGAAGCGTGGATCGAGACCACGGTCTACGTCTACGCGATGACGCGGGCGGCCGCGGCTGCCGGCGCGCGCGTCGAGGCCGGGACGGGGGTCCGCGAGATTTGGCGGGAGGGCAACCGCGTCACCGGCGCGCGCACCGACTCCGGCGAGTTCCACGAGGCGGACGTCGTCGTGAACTGCGCGGGCCGCTGGGCCGGCGACCTCGGCGCCTCGGCCGGCGCCGGTCTTCCGATGGCGCCGAACCGCAGCGTACTCGCGATCACGCCGCCGGCGCTTACGCGGCTCGAGCGCGTCGTCCACGCGCCGAGGTGCCAGTTTCGTCCCGACGGCGGGGGACGGGTGCTGATCCAGGCGGACGAAGTCGACGATGCGGTCACGGCGTCGCGCGCGTCCGAAGCGCCGCCTGACCTGGCGGCCGAACTGGTGCGGCGTGCGGCCGAACTGCTACCGGGGCTCGCCGGGACGGGTGTGGAGTCTGCGCGCCTCGGCGTTCGGTCGATGCCGGCGGACGGCCGGACCGTCATCGGCCCGCAGGGCGGGCTCTCCGGATATTACGCGATCGTCACCCACAGCGGCGTGACGCTCGCGCCGTTTCTGGCCACCGCGGCGGCCGCCGAGATCCTCGGCGGCCGTCCCGACCCGCGCCTCGCGCCGTTTCGTCCGGACCGGTTCGCGCGCGCCTAGCGGCGCCTAGGGTGACAGCCACGCGCGTGCGAGCCGCATCATCCCGTCCGGGACGTGGACGAAGCCGTGCACGCGCGCCGAAACCAGCTTGTACTCCTTCGGGAAGTAGAGCCACACGTAGGGCATGTCGTCCGCTACGATCTGGAGGACTTCACGGTACGCCCGCCGGCGCTGCGCCATGTCGCCGAGGAGGCGTGAGGCGTCGAGGAGGCTGGTTACGCGCGGGTTCGTGTAGCCGGTGTCGTTCGGCTGGTCGGGCCCGGCCTGCGTCAGGAAGGAATAGATGTCCCCGTCGGGGTCGGGCCGGCCGCTCCATCCGAGGAGTCCCGCCTGATGCCGCAGGTGCCCGAGCGTGTCGAGCAGCGTGCCGAACTCGATCGCCTGGATCTTGATCCGGATGCCCGCGTCCGCGGCCATCGACTGCACGGCCTGGGCCACGGATAGCTGCTGCTGGCCCGGGGTCGTGAGCAGCGTGAACTCGAATCCGTCCGGACGCCCGGCCGCCTGTTCTTTCTCCTTGGCCCGCGCCACGCTCCGGCCGGGAATCGGCCAGGACGGGTCGTATCCCGGGGTGCCGTTCGGAAAGAACGAGTACGCCGGATACGCCGCACCTTGAAGGACGACGCCGGCGAGCGCCTCCCGGTCGATCGTGTTGTCGAGCGCCTGGCGCAGCAGCTTGTTGTCGAAGGGCGGCTTCGTGATGTTGAGCCGGATCGCGACCCATGAAAACGCCCCGCGCTGCAGGAGCCGGTAGGCCGCCCCGGGGCGCGCCGACGCCTGCGCCAGTTCCTTGATCTGCGGCAGGGGCACCGTGTTGATGATGTCGAGGTCGCCCGATTTCAAATTTGCCACCCGGGCATTGTCGTCGATCACCGGACGAAACACGATGCGGTCGAGGTAGGGGAGGCCCTTCGCCCAGTAGGACGAGTTCCGCTGCAGTGTGACGTGGTCTTGCGGCGCCTTCTCTACGAACGTGAAGGCCCCGGCGCCGACCGGGTGGAGCGCGAAATTGAGCCCCTCCCGCTGCGCCGCCGCCGGCGACACCATCATCCCCGCGCGGTCGGTCAGCACGTAGAGCAGGGGACTGTACGGCCGCTCGAGGGTCAGGGCGACGGTGGCGGCGTCCTGAACCGTAATCTTCTGAATCGGGCTGATCTCGAGGCGGCGCGCCGACGGGAACCTCGAATCGCGCATTCGCTCGAGGTTGTAGCGGACCGCCTCCGCGTTGAACGGCGTCCCGTCCTGAAACACCACGCCCTGGCGCAGGTGCAGCGTCACCGTGCGGCCGTCGGCGCTCACCGCCCACGACGTGGCGAGATCCGGCACGATCCGCAGCGACTCGTCGGTGTCGACGAGCTTGGCGAACAGACCCTGGAACACTTGGCGATCGACCGCGGCGGTCGACCGGTGAGGATCGAGATTGGGCGGATCCGCGTCGAGGCCCACGCGCAGCGTCCCGCCGCGGTGGACGCTCTCCGCCTGCACGCCTGCCGCCAGAGCGGCCAGCAGCACGGCCGCGGCCCCGAGCGCGCCGAGCCTCCGCATGGTGACGGACCTTCGACTCGCGGCGCCGGACCGCCTGCGGGTTACTGGACGGTGACGCGGAGGTGCGTGACGGCGGCCTTCTCGCCGCGCCGGCACGAGACGGTTACGGGATAGGGACCCGCCTTGGCGATATCGGGAACGCGGACGCTGAACTTCACGAGCCCGTCCGACCCCGCGGCGTGCGGCGGCAACGACGCGATCGTACGGTGGGGATCAGACAGCGCCTGCACAGACGCGCCGCACCGCGCGTGGGGTGCCGTGCGCACGACGAGCCGGCCCTCCGTGCCGCGCATCACCGGCGTGGTCACCGAGACGACCCTGACGGAAAGCGGCGCCGCGCCGGCTGCAGCCGCCCAGGCCATCACGACCGCCGCCGCGGGCCCGAGGCTCCATCTGAGCGTAGCGTGCGAGCGCCGCATGACACCACAAGTTTTCCCGTGCGCGGGGCGTGGTCAAACGCGCGCCCGGGCTCAGGCCGACTTGGAGAGCTTCCCCCAGTTGTTGTAGCCCTGCATCAGAAAGATCCAGCTCTTGTCCCGCAGGTCCGTCGGTAGAAGGTCGTGGATCGCGTGAAGCTCATCGAGCTTCGCCTCTACCGCGTTCTGGACTTGCTGCTTACTCTCCGAGTCGGTGTAGGCCCGGTCGAGCAGCCGCAGCTGCCGGTGAATCCGCATCAGCGACGGGATAACATTCATCGAAACGCTCATCTCCGCATGCCCTCCTTCGTGTCTAGCCGGGTGCGCGCGAACGATCGCTCCCATCCGTGTCCGACGAATCGGAGACGGCTTCGGCGATCGCCTCGTCGACGGTGTCGTGCACGGGTATGACGGTGTCGAATCGAAGGCGCCGGAACAGCGCGCGCAGCGGCGCGTCCGACGACATCACAACTCGGAGCTGGCGCCGCCTCGTGCGGAGGTCCTCGGCGAGATCGTACAGCAGGCGGATCGCCGCGCTGTTGAGGTACGTCACGCCCGTGACGTCGACGGCGACGAGGGAGTTCGCCTTCGCATCGGACGCGGCTGCCCGCAGCTCACGCTCGACCTGCGGCAGACTGACGAGGTCGAGATCGCCTTCCACACACGCCACGGTGGCGCGTGGCGGTTGGTGCACCGTGACCCGAGCCTGTGCTCTCATAAGGCTGTTCTCGACGTCCGCGTCGTTGAAAAGCACTGCCGGACCGAAAAGCGATCCGCGCCGACCTTCCCCCGCCGCACGGACCTCCAGACCCGCTGTTTAGCCTCCCGATATTTACCCTCCGCCTTAAGAAGCGTAAACGGCGGCGCGGGTGTTCCATTCGCGGGAGCGGCGGGGACGAACGGAGGAATCCCGGTCGCGGGGGACCGAACCCGAGTCCCAGAGCCCCCTGGAGAGGTGCTTATGAGGCGATCGATCCTGTGGTTGGTCTCGACCGCGGTCTTGCTGGCCGCCGCGCCCTCGGCGCCGGCCGCGCAGGCTCAGGCGACCCTCACAGTGACGGTGGACAGTTTCCGGGCGGGCGGCGTCATCCCGCAGAGGTACGCCTTCTGCGTCCCGGCCGCGACGGGCCACACCGCGCCGGGACAGAACGTGAGCCCGGCAATCTCTTGGTCGCGCGGCCCGTCCGGGACCGCGTCGTACGCCATCGTGGTCGTCGATACGGATGTCCCCGCGGTTCTTACCGACGCCGACAAGGAAGGCAAAGTCATCCCGGCCACCATGAAGCGGCGGCCGTGGTATCATTGGCTGCTGGTCGATATCCCGGCGTCGGTCACGTCGCTGCCCGAGGGGGCGGATTCCAAGGACGGCACGGCCAAGTCTGCCGGACCGACCCCCAACGGCGTGCGCGGTCTCAACGACTACGGCAACGGCCGTGCCGGCTACGACGGACCGTGCCCTCCGTGGAACGACGCCGCCGTGCACCACTACCACTTCCGGGTCTACGCGCTTAACGTCGCGCGTCTGCCGGTGCCGGCGAATTTTACTGCCGCCGATGTCCCACGGGCCGGGCAGTCGCACGTCCTGGCGTGGGGGGAAGTGGTCGGTCTCTACACGCAAAACTCCGACGTCGCGAAGACCCTGCCGAAGTGACGGCCGCACCCTCCGCGATCGGCAACGTACGGTGGGCGAAAAGCGGGTGGCGGTCGCTCGGTTAGGTGGCGGCGGGTCCCGAACTTCGTCCGGCGGCGAGGCGGACGAACGCGTCGAACGCTCCGGGATTCGCGAGCGCGTCCCGGCTCGCGGCGCGGTCGGGCGGGGCGCCCGCGAGAATGCGCTTGACGGGGACCTCCAGCTTCTTGCCGTTGAGGGTACGCGGCACCTCGGCGACCTGGTAGATTTCGTCGGGCACGTGCCGCGGCGACAGCTGCGTCCGCAGGCGCTCGCGGATCGTCGTCTGGCGACGATCGTCGAGCTCGGCGCCCTCGCGCAGGACGACAAATAACACGAGGCGTCCTTCGCGCCCCAGCTCTCCGGTGTCGATGACGAGGCTGTCGAGCACATCCGGGAGTTCTTCTACGACCCGGTAGAACTCGCTCGTGCCCATGCGGACGCCGGCGCGGTTGAGCGTCGAATCGGAGCGTCCGTAGATCACGCAGCTGCCCCGCGGCGTGATCTTGATCCAGTCGCCGTGCCGCCAGACCCCGGGGTAGTGCGCGAAGTAGGCATCGTGGTAGCGCCGGCCGCCCGTATCGTTCCAGAAGGCCACCGGCATGGACGGCATCGGCTCGGTAACGACGAGTTCGCCGACTTCATCGACGACGGGCCGCCCGTCCTCGTTCCAGGCCTCGACCTTCGCGCCGAGGCCGCGGCACTGGATCTCGCCGGCGCGCACCGGAAGCAGGGGGCATGACAGAACGAACGCCGTCGCGATGTCGGTGCCGCCGCTCGCCGAGCCGAGCAGCAACGACGGGCTGACGTGGTCGTACACCCAGGCGAAGCCTTCGGGCGTGAGCGGCGCCCCGGTCGAGCCGATGCCGCGGAGACGCGATAGGTCAAACGTCTTTCCCGGCTCGATCCCCGCCTTCATACACGCGAGCAGAAACGGCGCGCTGGTCCCAAAGTAGGTCATCCCGGTCTCCGCGGCGAGCCGCCACAGCGCGTCGAGATCCGGGTAGGCGGGGCTGCCGTCGTACAGAATCGCCGTCGCCCCGGCGAGCAGGCTCGAGACGACTACGTTCCACATCATCCAGCCGGTGGTCGAGTACCAAAAGAAGCGGTCGCCGGGCTGGACGTCCGCGTGCAGCGTGATCCACTTCAACTGCTCGAGGAGAACTCCACCATGGCCGTGCATGATGCCCTTCGGCAGCCCCGTCGTCCCGGACGAGTAGAGGATCCACAGCGGATGATCGAACGGGACCGGCTCCGGCACGAAGCCGTCCGGCCCGGGAGGCAGCGCATCCGCCCACAGGCGCGCGCCGCGGAGGCCGGCGAGATCGGGACGCTCGGTGAGATACGGCAGGACGATGACGGCGTCGACGGTGGGCAGCGCGGCGGCGATCTCGCGCACGGCGTCCATACGGTTGTGTCCGCGACCGTTGTAGCGGTATCCGTCCACGGCGAGCAGCACGCGCGGTTCGATCTGCCGGAAGCGGTCGACGACGCTGCGCGTGCCGAACTCCGGCGGGCAGCTCGACCAGACGGCGCCGAGACCGGCCGAAGCGAGGAGCGCCGCGGCGGCCTCCGGGACGTTCGGCAGATACGCCGCGACCCGGTCGCCGCGCCGCACCCCGAACCGCCGGAGGCCCGCCGCCACTCCGGCCACCTCGCGCCGCAGATCGGCCCAGCTCAGGGTGCGGGGCGGCCGGGTCTCGGAACGGGCGAGGAGCGCCGGTGCGTCGTCGTTCCGGCGGAGGGCTGGCTCGGCGAAGTTGAGCGCGGCGCCGGGAAACCACCTGGCACCTTCCACACCCCGGCCGCGCTCGAGCACGGCGCCCGGCACGCGCGTGCCGCGGATCTCGAAGAACTCCCAGATCGATTCCCAGAAGGCCGCGAGATCCCGGACGCTCCAGTCCCAGAGCGCCTGGTAGGAGTCGAAGGTGAGGCCGCGCGTCCGGCGCAGCCAACCGAGGTAGCGGGTGATCGCCGCGCGCCCGCGTACCTCGGCCGGCGGTTCCCACAGCACGGTGCCTTCGGCGACGGTGTTAGGTTTCATCGTGGGCGGCCGCGGGGCGGCCCGCGGCGGCGGGGCGGGACATCGCGTGCAGCGGGTTCGACTACGCTTCGATGAGCCCCTTGCGGATCGCGTACCGCACGAGCTGCGTGCGGTCGTGGAGCTCGAGCTTCTCCAAGATGTGGGCGCGGTGCGTCTGCACGGTCTTGACGCTGATGAACAGCTGCTTTGCGATCTCCTGGTTGGTCGCGCCGTGGGCGATCAGGGTCAAAATCTCCTTTTCGCGGGCGGTGAGGCCGTCGTAGGTCTCGCGGTTTTCGCCGTGCTCGACGCGCTTGAGGTAGTCCTCGGCGACCGCGGTCGCCGCCTGCGGATAGAGGAACGCCTCTCCGCGCGCGGCCGATCGGATCGCCTCGATCAAGTTCGGCGCCGCATCGTGCTTGAGCACGCAGCCGGCCGAGCCGGCCTTGATGAGCTGGAAGACGTAGGTGTCGTCGGCGTGCATCGTGAGCGCGATGGTGTGCGTGTCCGGCACCGCGTCGCGGATCTGCCGCGTCGCCTCGATGCCGTCGAGCCGAGGCATGCTGATGTCGAGCACCGCGACCGTTGGGTGTACTTGCTTGGCGAGGGCGACCGCCTCGGCCCCGTCCGACGCTTCGCCCACCACCTGGATGTCCGGCTCGCCGGCCAGGATGCGCTTCACGCCCTCCCGCACGATGGCGTGATCGTCGGCGAGGATGACCGTTATCTTGCCGGGGCTCTCGCCGGTCACGGCGCCCGCGTCCGTCACGCGGTTTGTCCCCGGCGGACCGCGGCGGCGGGAAATTCGGCGAGCACCTCGGTGCCGCCCTCCGGCCGCGCGGCCACCTGGACCGTGCCGCCGAGGGCCGCGGCCCGCTCCACCATGCCGCCGAGTCCGACGCCGACCCGCCCCCGGTGCGCCGGGGCGCCGGCCGCCGCGGTGATTCCGCGCCCGTCGTCGCGCACGCGAAGCACGATACGGTCGTCCTTTCGCAAGAGGTCCACGTCGATGCGGGACGCGGCGGCGTGTTTGACGGCGTTCCAAAGCGCCTCCTGCGCGATGCGGAAGATCGTCGTCTCCAGCGTCGCGTCGAGCCGCTCGCTGCCGAGCCGCTCGCTCAGGCGCACGTCCAGGCCGCGGGCGGCGATCTGGCTCTGCGTGTACCACCGCAGCGCCGGCACGAGCCCCAGGTCGTCGAGGACGGCCGGCCGGAGGTCGTAGATCAGCGCCCGCACGGACTCCACCGTGCGCGCCGCGAGGCGCCTGAGGCGCGCGAGCGTCTCCTGGGTCACGGCCGTGCCGCGGGCGTCCTCGAGGCGCGCCGCTTCCAGTTCGAGCATCAGGCCGGCGAGCGACTGGCCGGCTTCGTCGTGCAGTTCCCGGGCGATGCGCTTGCGTTCGTCTTCCTGGGCGCTCAGGAGGCGCCGGATCAACCCCGTCCGATCCGCCTCCTTGTCGCGCAACTCGTCGAGCAGCTCGGCCTTGTCGATCGCAAAACTGACCTGCGTGGCGATCGCGGACACGAGCGCCAGTTCCCGCCGCATAAACAACCGACCGGGCACGAGCACGAGGTTCAGCACCCCCCGCGTCCGCACGGTGCGCAGGGGCACGCTCGCGTGCCGGAGGGCCACCCCGACGTCGGCGAACCGGTCGCAGTCCACGACGCCGCCCTGCGCCGGCAACCGGCCGGCGCGCAGCATCTCGAGGCAGCGGCAGGATCCGGCGGGCGCGGACCGGCCGTGTTCTCCGCCGGGGACCAGGTCGCGGAGGGCGCCGCCGCCGTCCGCCAGCGGTCCCGACAGCCCAAACGCCGCGGCGGTCTCGTACCGCCCACCGCGTTCGAGAAACACCCAGCCCGAGTGCGCCTGCACCATCTTGCCGGTCGCGCGCAGTACGTCTGTGAGCATCTCGCCGACGTGGCTCGCCTGGTGCAGCGCGGCGCTGATCGCGCTCATCACTTCGAGCGCGCGCTGCCGCTCGAGCGACCGGAGCTGCACGCCTGCGCCGAACGTCGCCGCGCACAGTGCGCCGAGCAGCTCCGAGATCCCGGCGTCGAAAGTCGTGCGCGGGAGGAACGACCAGCCGGCGAAATTGACCCCGATCGCGACGAGCGCGATGAAGATGGTCCGAATCGCGGTGTCATCGGCGGCGCCTTCCGCCTGGTAATAGCTGCGTCCCGCAAGGACGAACGCGAGCGCCGCGGCCATGCCGGCGACCGCGCGCGCGACGTCGGCGTGGCCCCGCCCGAGGACGAAGAACGCGGCGACGGCGGTGAGCAGTCCGCCGTAGCCGACGGCTCCGAAGAGGATGTTGCCGGGCGTGTTGGGGTCCCGTGCGACGGAGCCGGTGAGGAAGCAGCCGGCTCCGGCCAGGATGAGGATGCTCGGGACGAGGGCGAAGGGCGCGGGCGCTCCGTTGGACAGCAGGGTGAGTTCGGTGGCCGACCGGGCCGCCAGGGCGGCCATCCCGGCGGTCCACCACACCACGTACGGCAACCTCGTCTCGACGTACTTGCTGAGGAGCAGCAGCACGATCGCGACGTGGATGCCTACGGCGAAATCCAGCATAAGGACCGGCATGCCCAGTTCGCCACCACCCCCGTCGCGCCTCAGTGACCCTCTAACCGCTTCATTCCCACCCAAATCCCCGAATAATCGCCCACGCCGGCGAGCAAGTGGAGACCCTCCGCCGCCGGCCCCCGCCGGCATCGGGTGGAGACCCGATTTTGGATCCCAATAGGGCCATCGCCCGATTACTGCTCCCGCCCGGGCCAAGTAAACTCAACTCTGGGATGTTAAGGAGCACGGACCGGCTGATGTTGACGATCGCATATGGAGTCCCGTTGGCCCTGCTGTCGGTCGGGCTCATAGGGTTTCTTCGAATCGCCGTCCGCAGCAACAGTTTTCGCTACCTGCCTCGACGCAGACCGTTGTTCGGCCGGGCCTCGTAACGGGGGGAAACGAGGCCCGGCGGTCTAACGGCGGGCGCTCCCGGAGCGCCCGCCGGCCACGTTTTTGGGCACTCTCAACAGGAAGGAATGGCCTTGCGCATCCGTTGTAGTCTCCGGAGTGTAGTCTTCGGAGGGGTGATGAGGATGAGCGCGCCGGTAGAGCAGCAGCAGAAACCGCTTCTCCTGTATGAGGTCAAAGAGAACGTCGCCGTGCTTACCCTCAACCATCCGGAGCGCCGCAACGCCCTGTCGCGCGCGATGCTTCAGGAGTTGCAGCGGTCCCTCGACCGGGCCGCCGACGACGACCGGGTGCGCGCCGTCGTCATTCGCGCGGTGGGCCCGGTGTTCAGCTCCGGCCACGACCTGCGCGAACTCGTGGGCCAGCCCGAGGCCGACGTCGCCTCGCTGTTCGACGTCTGCACCGGCGTCATGGAGACGATCCGGACGTTGCCCAAGCCGGTGATCGCCCAGGTGCACGCCCTCGCCACCGCCGCCGGCTGCCAACTCGTCGCGACCTGCGATCTCGTCGTCGCCTCCGAGGACGCTACGTTCGCCACGCCGGGAGTCAAGAACGGTCTGTTCTGCACCACGCCCGGCGTGGCCGTCGCACGGGCGGTTGGTCCGCGGAAGGCGATGGAGATGCTGCTGACGGGGACGCCCATCAGCGCCGAGGACGCCCGGCGCGCGGACCTCGTCAACCGCATCGTCCCGACCGACCGGCTTGAGGCAGAGACGATGGCCCTCGCTGCCCAGGTGATCGCCGCCAGCTCGTATACGCTCGCGATCGGCAAGCGCGGCTTCTACCAGCAGCTCTCCAAGGACCGGCCAGAGGCCTACGCCGTCGCCCAAAAGGTGATGGTGGAGAACGCGCTGGCGCCGGACGCGCAAGAGGGGATGCGGGCCTTCCTCGAAAAACGCCCGCCCCGCTGGCGTCACTAGGAGCCGTCGTGCCGTCCCGGCTTGCTCCACTTGCGATCGCGCTGGCGGCGAGCATCCTGATTGGCGTCGCTCCGGGCGCGCCGTCCGCCCCCGAAATCGCCCAGGCGGCTCCGGTTCGGGCGCCCGACTTTCAGTTGCCCCTGCTCGGCGGCGGGTCCGTCAGCCTCGCGTCATTTAAAGGAAAGCCCGTCATCCTGCTGTTTTGGGCGCCGTGGTGACCCACCTGCAACGGAGACGCCCCCGGGTGGGAGCGCGCGGACGGTGAGGCCAGGGCGAAGGGCGTGGCGCTCTTGGGCATCGGACTGCTCGCCGGGCGCGCGTCCTGCGAGGCGTTCGTGAAGCGGTATCACCTGTCGTTTCCGAACGCGTACGACGGGGACGAGCGCGTCGCCAAGTCGTACGGCTTCACCTACCAGCCGTACTGGGCCGTGATCTCGCGGGCCGGGACGGTCGTTCGCGCGGGGTACGGGCCGGCGGGCGAGGCGGAACTGCGAACGGCCATCGACGCGCTGGCGAATCGGTAGCGCGGAGACCCGGTGCATCTCTCGCTCGTGATCGCGTTCGCCGCCGGCGTGCTCGGCTTCTTCTCGCCGTGCATCGTGCCGCTCATCCCGGGCTACCTATCGTTCGTGTCGGGCGTCTCGCTGCTCGAGGTCGAGGCGGCCGAACGGCGACGGCACGTCTGGCGCGTCGTCGGGGCGACGCTGCTCTTCGTGTTTGGCTTCTCCCTCGTGTTTACCGGACTCGGGGCGTCCGCGTCTCTCGCCGGCGGGTTCATTCTCGGCAACCGGGAGCTGCTCGGCCGGATCGGCGGCGCGATCGTCATTCTGTTCGGTCTCGTCATGCTGGGGGTGCTGCGGATCCCCGGGCTCTCCCGCGAACGGCGCTTCGCGTTCTCGGCCCGGCCGGCCGGGCTGGCCGGGATCGTGCTCGTGGGCATGGCGTTCGGGTTTGCGTGGACGCCGTGCGTCGGACCGGTCCTCGGCGCGATCCTGACGCTCGCGGCGACGACGGCGCGCGCGGCCGACGGTGCCCTGCTGCTGTTCGCGTACTCGCTCGGCCTCGGCCTGCCGTTTCTCGTCACCGCCGCGCTGCTCACGAGAGCTTTCGGCGCGCTCCGTGCGATCAGGCGCTACGCACACGCGATCGAGGTCACGGGTGGCGCGTTCCTGGTCGTGATGGGCGCGGCGCTTCTCTTCGACTGGATCTACCGTCTCAACGCCTGGATTCTTCAGGTGTTTCCGGTCCGACCCGCGCTGTAAAGGACTCGCCCGCCGCCGTTCCGTAGCCTAAGCCTGTATCGATCTGCGCGACAAAAGGGGGTCTGCGGTGACCGACGATCACTCGGCCGGTACGGCCACACCGCACGCTCCGGCCGCACCGCAGGCGCTGTCCGCGCCGTGGATCGGGAAGAGCGTGCGTCCGCACGAGACGCTGCGGCCGATCCGCGGCGTCGCCCGCTACGTCGACGACCTCGCGCTGCCGGGCGTCGTATACCTTGCCGTCGTGCGCAGCCCCGTCGCGCACGCTCGCATCCGCCGCATCTCGACCGACGCGGCGCGGCGCGCGCCCGGAGTCGTCGCCGCGGTCACGGGCGCCGACGTCGTCGGCCGGACGGAGGCGTTCCCCATCAACGTCGCCGAGGGCGCGAAGGTCACGCCTGCGCCGCTGCGGATTCTGGCCGACGGCGTGGTCCGGTACGCCGGGGAGCCCGTCGCGGCGGTCGCCGCAGAGACGCCGGCGGCGGCGCTTGACGCGGCCGCGCTCGTCGAGGTGGAGTACGATGAGCTGCCCGCGGTGACCGACGTGCGGGCCGCCCTCGGCGGCGCCGTCGCGGTCCACGCGGCCGCGCCGGACAACGCGCTGCTCCGCTGGCGGCGGAGCCACGGCGACGTGGACGAAGCGATCGCGTCGGCCGCGTACGTGGTGCGCGCGCGCTTCGAGATTCCCCGGATGGTCGGGGCGCCGATGGAGCCGCGGGGAGGGGCCGCGGCCTACGATCCCGGCACCGACGTGCTGACCGTGTGGTGCTCGACGCAGGATCCGCACCGCCCGCTCGCCCAGCTGAGCCGGGTACTGCGCCGTCCGGAGGACCGGCTGCGCGTCATCGTGCCGGAGGTCGGCGGCGGCTTCGGCGTCAAGGGCAGTCCGGCGCCGGAGGTGGCGGTCGCGGCGCTGCTGGCGATGGACCTCGGCCGGCCGGTCAAGTGGATGGAGACCAGGCGCGAGAACTTCCTCTCGAATTATCAGGCGCGCGGCATCGACGCGGACGCGGAGCTGGCCGTGGACAAGGACGGCCGGTTTCTCGGATTGCGCGCGCGCATCCTCGCCGACCTCGGCGCGTACATGTATCCCGCGACGACGACGGTCCCGCTCACCGCGGCGATCCTCATCATCAACACGTACACCACGCCGGCTGCGGACGTCGAGCTGATCGGCGTCGCCACGACGAAACCCCCGACGGGGCCGTATCGGGGCGCGGGCCGCCCGGAAGCCGTGTATATGATGGAGCGGCTGGTAGATCTCGCGGCGCATGCGACGGGACTGGATCCTGCCGAGATTCGCCGGCGCAACTTCATCGCCGCCGATCGGTTCCCGTACCGCACGCCGCTCGGGTGGGTGTACGATTCCGGACGGTTCGAGCTCTGCCTCGAGCGCGGGCTCGAGGCGATCGGCTACGGGCGCTGGCGGAAGGAGCAGGAGCGCGCGCGCGCCGAGGGACGCCTTCTCGGCATCGGCATCGCGGCGTACGTCGAACGCGCCGGTACGGGCCTGTGGGAGGCCGCGGCGATCACCGTCTCGCCTGACGGCCGTGTCGTCGCGCGCATGGGCTCGACCCCGCACGGCCAGGGGCACGAGACGACGTTCGCCCAGATCGCCGCGGACGCGCTCGGCGTGCCGCCGGACCGGATCACGGTCGAGCACGGGGATTCCGCGGTCGTGCCCCGCGGCGTGGGCACGTTCGGCAGCCGGTCGATCACCTGCGGCGGGTCGGCGCTGTGGGTCGCCGCGCAGAAGATCCAGGAGAAGGCCGCGCGGATCGCGGCGCACCTGCTTGAGGCCGCGCCGACCGACCTCGTTCGCGACGGCGACCGGTATGCGGTTCGCGGCGCGGCCGCGCGCGGCGTCTCGTTCGCGGAGGTGGCGGCGGCCGCGTACCAGCCGGGACGCCTGCCGCGCGACATGGAGCTGGGGCTCGACGCATCGGCGACGTTCGCCCTGCCGAGTCCGGTCTTTCCGTCTGGCGCCTACGTCGCCGTGGTCGAGGTCGAGGCGGAGACGGGGGCCGCGCGAATCCTGTCGCTGGTCGCGGTCGACGACGGCGGCCGCATCGTCAATCCGTTTCTCGCCGAGGCGCAGGTCGTCGGCGCCGTCGCGCAGGGCGTCGGCGAAGTCTTCCTCGAGGAAGCGGTCTACGACGAGGCGGGTCAGCCGCTGACGACGACGTTCGGCGAGTACGCGATGCCGCGGGCGGCAAACACGCCGTCCGTGCACGGCGTCTTCGTCGAAACGCCCTCGCCCTGGAACCCGCTCGGCGCGAAGGGCGTCGGGGAGGCGGGCTCGATCGCGGCCCCGCCCGCGGTGGCCAACGCCGTCATGGACGCGCTCGCGCCGCTCGGGATCACGCACCTCGACCTGCCGCTGCGGCCGGAGCGGCTGTGGCGGGCGATTCGTGATGCGAAAGGCGGTGAGCGATGAGACCCCGACTGCTCTCCGCGGCGCTCGCCGTCGCCGCGCTCGCCGTGGCCGGCGCGGCGCCCTCGGGTCTTGCCGCTCCGGCGGCACCCCAGTTCCCGCCCGCCGGGCCGCACGACAAGATCGTCTTCGGCCAGCCGACGGCGCCGCCGAACGTGGTCCACGCGCCGGTCGAGCTGGCGAAGGCGTTCGGGTTCATGGACAAATTCAGCGTGGACCTGTCGGTGCTCGACTTCGACGGCTCGACGCGCGCGCTCACCGCGGCGATCGCCGGCGGCATCAACGTCGGTCTCATCGATTGCCAGGTCGCGAACGGCAACGGGGTCCAGATCTCGATGTTCTATGCGCCGGCTCCCCGGACCGACTTCGTGCTCGTGGCGCGCGACAGCATCAAGACGCTGGGAGACCTCAAGGGGCGGAAGATGGGGCTCTCGGGCGCGCCCGGGGGCATCATCGATCGCATGAACCGCGCGATCCTCGCGAAGGCGGGCCTGCGGGCCGAAGACGTGACGATGGTCCCGACGACCACCGCCGGGCGCGTGCCGGCGCTCGTGACCGGCCAGAACGACACCGCGCTCTTCCATCTGGAGCAGGCGAGCAAGGTGCTGCGCACCCAGCGGGGTTTCCACGTTCTGTACGATCTCTACAAGGCGCTGCCCGATTACGAGTACAACGCCTACTGCGGGCTTCGCCCGTGGGTGCAGGCTCACCGGCAGGCGGTCGTCAACCTGGCCGCGGCGACGATTCTCGCCGTGCGGTATGCCTACGCGCACCGCGCGGAGACGATCAAGGCGCTGACCGACATCACGCACGAAGACGCCGAGGACGTCGCGTACGCGTACGGGAAAGTCGTCACCGGCTGCATCTGGGCGCGCAACCTCGGGCTCGACTCGAGGCGCATCGACTGGACCACGCAGTTCGAGCACGCCGGCGGCAACCTCCGGAACGTCTACCCGGCGAGTCAGATCGTCGACGCGGGTCTCGCCAACGAGGCGCTCGCCAAGGCCGGCGGCGCGGTCCCGGTTCCCGAGGGCTGCGAGTAGCCGCCGCCGCCACCCGCCATGCCTGACGAGCGGGTCCGCTACGTCGGCCGCGTCTGGGAGCCGCGGCTCGTCGCCAACGGCGTGGATCCGAGCGACTACCGTCGCGTCGTCGGCGGGCTCGAGACCTGGGACCAGTGGTACGGAGCGTGGATGGATCTGGCCGGCGGCCACGAGCGGCTGGCCCGCGACGCCGAGATCGGCGGATTCGGTCTCACCGCGGGGGAGGCGTACTACCGGGCCGCGATCGCCTACCATTTCGCCGTTTTCAGCTGGACGGAGAACCTGGATGAGTACACTCACGGCCACGAGCGCTGCGTGGACTGCTACCGGCGCGCGCTGCCCTGGCTCGATCCGCCGGCCGAGCGCGTCGAGTTTCCCCTCGAGACGGTCCGGATTCCGGGCTATCTGCGTCGCCCGCGCGTGGACCCCGCCGGCGCGGCCCCCGGAGGGGACTCCAGGCCGCCCGTCGTCTTGTTTCTCTCCGGGCTCGACTCGATCAAAGAAGAGCACGCCACCTTCGAGCGGTTTTTCCTGCGGCGGGGCCTCGCGACGCTCACCCTCGACGGGCCGGGCCAGGGCGAGACGTGGTACCGCATGAAGATGCGCGCCGATTGGGAGGTCACGGCGACGGCGGCGATCGACTACCTGCTCGGGCGCGGCGACGTCGACGGCACGCGGGTCGGCGTCTGCGGCGTCAGCCTCGGCGGCTACCTTGCGCCTCGGTGCGCCGCGTTCGAGCCGCGCCTCCGCGCCGTGGCGTCGTGCGGCGGCCTGCACAGCCTGGAGGAAGGCCGCCTGCACCGCGGGCCGCATCTCGCGCGGTGGCTGCACGTCTGGGGGGCGCGTGATCACGCGGAACTGGAGGCCCGCAGCCGGGGCGCCACGCTCGCCGACTGCGCGGCGCGCATCACGGCGCCGCTCCTCGTCGTACACGGCGCGCAAGACACCTTGATCCCGCCCGAAGACGCGTACCGCACGTACGAGCGCGCGGCGGGGCCCAAGCGGTGGGTGCTGTACCCCGACGGCAACCACGTCTGCAACAACATCACCTACAAATACCGGCCGCTCGTCGCGGATTTCATGGCGGAACAGCTGCGGTGACGCCCAAGATTCGGATCGAGAGGGCGTGCCGGATGTTCGCGGGCGGCACCGTCAGCGCGTTCGAGGACCTCTCGTTCGACGTCTACGACAACGAGATTCTCTGCATCGTCGGACCGAGCGGCTGCGGAAAGACGACCCTCTTGCGGTGCATCGACGGCCTGGTGCCGCTGTCGGCGGGCCGCATCCTCTTCGACGGGACGCCGGTCACGGCGCCGCCGTCGCGCATGGCGATGGTCTTTCAGCACTTCGGCCTCTTCCCCTGGAAGACGGTCGAGGCCAACGTGGCCTACGGGCTCCGCTTGGCCCGCGTCTCCCGAACGGAAGCCGACGGCCGCGTACGGCGTGCGCTCACGCTGGTCGGGCTCCAGACGTTCGCGCCGTACTACCCGTATCAACTCTCCGGCGGCATGCAGCAGCGCGTCGGGCTCGCGCGGGCGCTCGCGATCGAACCAGAGGTGCTGCTGATGGACGAGCCGTTCGCGGCCCTCGACGCACAGACCCGCGAGATCCTGCAGGAAGAGATGCTGCGCATCCTCGACCAGGAGCGCAAGACGATCGTGTTCGTGACGCACAGCATTGACGAGGCCCTGCTGCTCGGCGACCGCGTCATCGTACTGACATCCCGTCCGGCGCGGGTGCGCGATGTGCTGCCGGTCCCGTTTCCACGGCCCCGTGCCCTGGCCGCGGTCCGCGCCGACCCCGCGTTCGGCGCCCTGCGGTCACGGGTGTGGGACCTGCTGCGGCAGGAGATCCAGTGAACGGCCAGGCGGCGGTGCTGTCGTCGCAGCAACGGGCGGTACAGGCCGCGGCGTCGCGCCTCCGGCGGCGCCGGCGGCTGCAGGACGCGATCGTCCGCGTGGCGTCGGTCTGTGCCGTGCTCGCGATCTGGGAGGTAGGCGCCCGCGAGATGAGCCCGCTGCTCTTCGCGCCGCCGTCGCGGATTATCGCGGCCGGCGCGCAGATGGTCGTCTCCGGCGAGCTGTGGCCGTACCTCAGCCTGAGCTTCCGCGTCGCGGGGGCCGGCATGCTCCTCGGCACCGTCGTCGGCATCGCGGCCGGGGTGTTGATCGCGCGCGTGCGCCTGCTCGACCTCTCGCTCGAGCCGTTCGTGATCGCGCTGTACTCGACGCCGATGGTCGCGCTGATTCCACTCGTCGTGATCTGGGCCGGCTTCGGCGACGCCGGCAAGACCGTCGTGATCTTCTTGTTCGCGGTCTTTCCGGTGCTGCTGAATACCTACCAGGGCGTCCGGGGGGTGGACGCGCGCCTCCTGGAGGTCGCGCGCTCGTTTCGCACCTCGGAGCGGGCGCTGTGGGGTGACGTGATCCTGCCGTCGGCGCTGCCGTTCATCGTGGCGGGCGTGCGGCTCGCCCTCGGCCGCGCGCTCATCGGGATGGTGATTGCCGACCTGTACACCTCCGTCTCGGGCGTCGGCTACCTCATCGTCCGCTATGCCCAGAACCTCCAGATCGACCGCCTGCTGGTGCCGGTGGTGATCCTTTCGATCACCGGGGTGACGTTGGTTCAGGCGCTGCGCTGGGTCGAGGTGCGGATCGCGCCCTGGCAGTTCGCCGGGCGGGACGACTGACCGCGGCAGGACGTCCCGGCCGCCCGGAGCAGAGAGGAGGTCGACTGCGGTGTCATCCCGCGACTTCGAATCGGCGCGCGGCGCCCTCGACAGCGGCGCGAACTTCGGCCGCCTCACGGGCACGCCGTACTACGCCGACGCGGTGTACGAGCGGTTCTCCGACGCGGAGCACGCGCGCCGCCTCGCCGCGACCCGCGACAAGATGGCTCGCCTCGCTCTCGACGGGCTCATCGCCTGCGGCGGGCCCAACCACTGGAGCTACGGCGCCGGGGTCTTCTGGCTCAGCAATCACCGCGAATGGCACGCGCTCTCGGTCTATCTCTACGTGCCGCGCGAGGGCGAGCCGGCGCTCGTGTACGGGATGGGCGGCACGCACATCGAAGCGACGCGCCGCGCGGTCGCCGTGCGCGACGTGCGTCCGGCGCCGGGCGGCCAGTTCGGCGAGGCGCTGGCGGCCGTGGCGAAGGAGCGGGGACACGCCGGTGGCCGGATCGGCATCGCGGTGATCGATCCGCGATACGGCGATTACCTGCCGTACAACCAATACCGGCGTCTGGCCGCGGAGCTGCCGGACGCCCGGCTCGAGCTGGTAGGCGACTTCTTTCACGAGTTGCTCGTCGTGAAGAGCACGGAAGAACAGACGCGCGTCCGCCGGGCCGGCGCGCTCTGCGTCGCGGCGCTGCGCGCCGTCCGCGCCGCGGCGCGGCCAGGCGTCGCCGAGTACGAACTGAAAGCGGCCGCCGCGTCGGCGATCCTCGCCGGCGGCGGCGAACTCGATTTCCTCATCATCGGCAGCACGCCGATGGACGCGCCGAGCATGGTCTTCGGCAATCCGCGGCCGTCGGGGCGGCGGCTCCGTCCGGGCGATCTTATCCTGAACGAGCTCGCCGCAGGCTACGAGGGCTACACCGCGCAGATCGGGATCCCGATCTGCGTCGGCCGGCCGACCGACCGCGTGCGGGCGATGTGGGACGAGGTGGTGCGCCCGGGGTTCGATCTGCTCGCAGAGGAGCTGCGGCCGGGCAACACCTTCGAGGCGATGCAGCGGAAGACGGCGGTCTTCCGCGAGCGCGGCTACCAGTCGCGGCCGATCGTGATGCACGGGATCGATCTCACGAGCCACCATCCGGACGTGCGCGTCGACGGCGTGCACGCCGAGCCGGCCGATCGGGTGATGCGGCCGGGCATGGAGCTGATGCTCGAGCCGAACCCCATCACGCCGGACGGACTGCTCGGGCTCTTCTACGGCCACACATTCCTCTTGACCGAGACCGGGCGCGAACACGTGACCGCCGGGCTCCCCGAGGATCTCCTCGTCGCCGGGAGCTGACGGTTCAGGCGGTCGGACCGTCGCCGCGCCGCGTACCCTTACGCCGGTTCGGTCTGATCATCCAGATGACCGCCGCCGCGGCGAGCAGCGCGGCCGCCGCCCCGATCGCGTAGACCGCCCGGGATGACCCGCCGCCCCCCGGGCCGGCCGCCACGAACACCCCCAAGCGGTCTGAGGCCGCGAAGATCTGCAACGCCGCCGGGACGCGCTTGCTGTCGAGCGCCGTCCACGCCCCGTCGCTCCACCGCAGCAGCACGGTGGCGTGCCGGGGATAGCGCAGCACAGGCGTGACGGGGCGCCGCAGCACGATCGCGCCGTCATTCTGATAGGCCGCGTCCACGCGGTAGGCGTTGCCGTCGAAGACGAGGCCGGGGGGCGGCGGCGCGACCTTCGCCGGGTCGACCGCCGTGATCCGCACGATTGCGGCGGTGACACCGGGCCTCGGCGCCACCGAATCGTGCGGGAAGATGATGCCGGCCTGCGCGTCGTCGGTCAGGATCGAGGCGGATCCGGAGCCGGTGGGGTTGAGGCCGATCTGTCCCGTTCCACCCGTCGGCGGCTGGTTGTCCCGCGCGAGGTCGGGCGGCGGGGCGATCCAGTGATACGGAGCCGGCGGAGCTTCGCCTTCGTAGAGCAGCCGCGCCGGGACGTGGTGCCACGCGAGCGGGGCGGCCACCAGGTACACGGCGGCCGCGGCGATTCCCCACGCCGCGGCCGTCAAGCGCGCGCGCCCGATGATTACCACGGGGCGCTCACCACGCGGCCTGGATCAGATTTGCGGCGGCATGAGTGGCGGCCGAGGCCGTCCAGGTGCCGGACGCCCAGCGCTGCCATCCGAAGACGAGGCCGGCCGCGAGATCCACCGGGAACGCGGCGACGCCGTACGCCGGCACGTGAACCGCGGCGAAGACCGCCGCGGATCCGCCGACGGCGAGCGCGGCGCCGTACACCGCGAGCGCGCCATAGAGCAGCCGGCGGAACAGCAATTCTTCGGCGACGCCGGCGGCCGCGGTCGCGGCGACGAGGAGCGGCGTCATCTTCGGCGCCAGGGGATGCTGCAGCGCGCGGGCCGCGGCGAAGGCCGCGATCCCGACTGCCGCCACGGCGAGCCACGACAGCCGCGCGCCGTCCCCGCGTGGCGCCCGCGGCACCGGTGTGGCGCCGCCGATTACGCCGGTCGCGAGGGTAATCGCAAGCGAGGCGACGGTGGCCGGCGGACGCAGCGCGAGCGCCGCGCTGCCGAGAAATCCCGCGACGAGAGGTAGGAGGACGTCCAACGAGTAAGGGAATACCACGCCGCGGCGCCGGACTCCGCTTGTCGCGTTCGCGAAATGGGAGGCGGGAGTGGCATACCTCGGATTCGTGGGCCTCGGCGCCATGGGCGGCCGCATCGCGAAGCGCCTGTTGGACGCGGGCCACACGGTCACGGGCTTCAACCGCACGGCCGCCAAGGCCCGGTGGCTCGAGCAGGCCGGTCTCACGCTCGCGCCGGCTCCGCGAGCCGTCGCCGCCACGGCGGAGATCACGTTTTCGATGGTCACGGATACCGGCGCGCTTCGCGCGGTCACCGAGGGACCCGACGGCATTCTCGCCGGCCTGGGTCCCGGCAAGGTCTACGTCGACATGAGCACCGTGAGCCCGCGCATCAGCCGCGAGCTCGCCGCGAGGGTGCGGGAGCGGGGCGCGGCGATGCTCGACGCGCCGGTCTCGGGCAGCCTCGTGACATTGGAGGAAGGCCGACTCTCGATCATGGTCGGCGGCGATCGGGAGGTCGTCGAGCGGGTGCGTCCGGTCCTGCTCGCGATCGGCCCGGTTGTGACGCACGTCGGCGAGAACGGCCAAGCGGCGCTGATGAAGGTCGCCACCAACCTCAATCTCGGCGCGCAGGTGCTGGCCTTCTGCGAAGCGGTGCTGCTCGCGGAGAAGGGCGGCATCGCCCGGAAGACCGCGGTCCACGTGCTGCTCAACAGCGCGATCGCCTCGCCGATGCTCAAGTACCGCGGGCCCTTCGTCCTCGAGATGCCGGCGGAGGCGTGGTTCGACTGTACGATGATGCAGAAGGACTTGGTGCTCGCGGCGGAGATGGGCCGTGTGCTCGGCGTGCCGCTGCCTACGACGGCGGTGGCCAACGAATGGCTGACCGCGGCGCGTGCCATGGGCCTCGCGGAGCAGGACTTCGCGGCGATGTTTGACGTCCTGGCGGAGATGGCCGGGGTGGAGGCGCGCCCGCCGGCGCGCGGCGCAGACCGGCGGGCGGCGGAGGGCGGCGGGGAGGGCGGCGATGGGGATTAAGACGTTCGGCCTGCAGACGGTCGACTGGGAGGAGCGCGTCAACTACGAACGACTGCGCACCGAGCGGCTCGCGCGGGTCAAGCGCCGCCTCGACGCGTCCGACTGCGGGGCGCTGCTCTGCTTCGATATGAACAACATCCGATACATCACAGCGACGCACATCGGCACGTGGGCGATCGACAAGCTCGTGCGCTTCGCACTGCTCCCCCGCGGGGACGAGCCGATCCTCTGGGACTTCGGCTCCGCGGCGCGGCACCACCGGCTGTACTGCCCGTGGCTCGGCGAGCGGTCGCGCGCCGGCATCTCGACGCTCCGCGGCGCGTATCCTGAGAGCGCGCGCGACGTCGCGAAGAAGATCCGCACCGAGTTGGAGGCGAGGGGCCTGCACCGGCAGCCGCTGGCCGTGGACATCATCGAACCCCAGGTGCTGTTTGCGCTGCAGGCGGAGGGGCTGCGCATCGTCGACGGGCAGACGCTGATGCAGGACGTCCGCAAGATCAAGACCGTCGACGAGATCACGTTGATCGCGACCGCGGTGATGATGGTCGACGCGGCATACGAGCAGCTGTACGGGGCGCTCCGGCCCGGAATGCGGGAGAACGAATGCGTGGGGCTCGTCGCGAAGGTGCTCTACGACCTCGGCTCCGAGCACGTCGAGGGCGTGAACGCGATCTCCGGCGAGCGGTGCAGCCCGCATCCGCACGTCTACACCGACCGCGTGCTGCGCCCGGGCGACCCGGCGTACTTCGACATCCTCCACGCCTACAACGGCTACCGGACCTGCTACTACCGGACGTTCTGCGTCGGCAGCGCTTCGCCCGCGATGGTCGACGCCTACCGCCGCTGCCGCGACTACCTCGACGCGGCGCTCGCCTTGATCCGCCCGGGCGTGACGACCGCCGACGTCGTTCGCGTGTGGCCGAAGGCGGAGGAGTTCGGGTTTGCCGACGAAGAGGCGGCGTTCGCGCTCCAATACGGCCACGGCGTCGGGCTCTCGATCTGGGAGAAGCCGATCTTCAGCCGGCTCGTCTCGTTGGACCACCCCGAGGTGATCGAAGAGGGGATGGTGTTCGCGCTCGAGACCTTCTGGCCGGCCGCCGACGGCTGGTCGGCGGCCCGGATCGAGGAGCAGTTGGTCGTGACCAAGGACGGCTGCGAGGTCATCACCCGCTTCCCGGCGGAGAAGCTCCTCGTCGCCGGCACGCGCTACTGGACCGCGACGGGGCCGCTCGAGTCGACGCGCGAGGCGCAGTCTAACATGAACCGCGGCGCCGCGGCGCCGTCTCCGGCCGAGCGGGTCGTCGCCGGCGCGCGCTCCGAGGGCGGAGGCGCGCCCGGCCGCCGATGACCGCGCGGCGGACTGACGCGCCCGTCGTCGACGCGCACGTCCACATCATCGTCCCGCAGATCACGCGCGACCGCGGCCCGGAGCCGTGGCGGCCCACAGTTGCGCGAGACGGCGACCGGCAGCGCATCGAGATCGGCGGCGTGGAGGTCCGTTCGGTCCGCCATGAGTTCGTGAACCCGGAGGGTCTGCTCGCCGAAACCGCCGCGGCCGGCAGCGATCGGGTGGTGCTCTGTCCGTTCGTGGGGCTTCTGCGCTACGACGCAGACCCGCACGACGCGTTGGAGTCGGGCGGCATCCAGAACGCCGCGCTCGCCTCGCTCGTGCGCGCGCATTCGGGGCGCGTCGCGGCGCTCGGGACGGTGCCGCTGCAGGACCCCGAGCTGGCCGCCCGCGAGCTGGAAGCCGTCGCGAACCTCGGCCTCGCCGGCGTCGAGATCGCCGCGAGCGTCCGCGGCGCTTACCTCGGCGACGATCGCTTCCGGCCGTTCTGGGAGGCCGCGGCCGCGCTCGGATCGGTCGTGTTCATCCATCCGACGACGCGGGGCTTCGACAATCCGGCGTTCAGCCGCCATCACCTCGGCAACGCGGTCGGCAACCCGCTCGAGACCACGATCACGGCGGCCGACCTCGTCATGGGCGGACTGCTGGAGTCGTTCCCCAGCCTCCGCATCGTGCTCGCGCACGGCGGCGGCGCGGTGCTCGCGCTGCGGGGCCGTCTCCGCCACGCATACGAGGAAGTTCCGGCCGCGCGGGCGCGCCTCGAGATGCCGCCGGACGAATCGCTGCGACGGTTCTACTACGACACGATCGTGCACGACGTCACCCTCTTGCGGCAGCTCGTCGAGTACGCCGGCGCCGATCACGTCGTGATGGGTTCCGACTATCCGTTTGACATGGGGGTGGAGCGCCCGGCCGACCAGGTGCGGGCGGCGCACATCAGCCCCGACGACGAACGGCGGGTGCTGGGCGGAACCGCGGACCAGCTGCTGTCAGGCGGCGCCTGCCGGGCGCGGCGGTTTTCGCCTCAGCCAGAGTAGCCCGACGAAAACCGCAACCGCCCCCGCGACGGCCACGTACGCGAGCCACGGCGTCCTCTGCGCGTAGGGAGTTCCGGCGGGCGCCACAGGTGCGAACGTTCCCAACGCCGTGACGTCCCCGACCAGCAGGTGCAGGTGGCCCGCGTACTGCACGGACCGGGTGAGCTGCCAGACCGGCGCCGCGCCGGGCAACGCCCGAACGATCCCGCTGCCGCCGGTGGCGTATCGCAGCACGATCGTTACCGGACGCTTGAACTGCGGGACGGCGCCGCTCTGTCCCAAGACGGCCCCGAACCGGCAGGCGTTCCCGTCGAACCGCATGCCCGGCGGCGGCGGGCCGATCGAGGCGGGATCGAGCGGGGTGATCGTCACGGTGACGGTCCGGCCGAAGGGCCCCGCGGCGAGTGCCCCGTCGTTAAGGATGACCGTGCACTGGGCGTCGCCGGTGGCGACGGCGCCCGGAGACTTTCCGGAGGCGTCCAGGTCGCGGGTGGCCCGGCTCGGCTGGGGCGGGCGATTGTCCTGCGCCAGTTCGCGTGGCGGGTGCACCCACTGGTACGGCGGGAGCGGCACGACGCCATCGTAAAGACCTCGTGCCAGCCAGGTCGGGCCCGTCCGGCCCAGCGCGGCGGCGACCAGCAGCCCGGCGCCGAGGATTCCGGCGGCGGCGGCTCCCGCGGCCGCGCGCACGGCGGCACCGCGGCGTTTCTCTGTTACTGGGTCACTTGACGGTGAACGTCGCACTCGTCACGACGCGCGGATTGAACGGAAAGTGGTCCGTCGCTACGAACTCGGCCTGCAGCAGATGATCGCCCGCCGTCACCGGGACGACCTGATCGAGGCCGTAGGTCATCGACACGACGCGGCCGTCGAGGATCAGGTGTATATGTCCTCGGTCGGGCTTCAGATTGGTCGAGGTTTCCGGTGTGATGGTCGCGCCCGTCAGCCGCAGTTGTACTTCAAGCTTTCTGCTCGACACCGTCGTGCCCGGCGCCGGTTTCAGAATGGACAGCGTGGCGGTGGAGCGCGGGCGCCGCGAGGACGGGCCGGACGGGGCGTTCTGCGCGCGCGGCCCGCAGGCCGCCAGTACGAACATTGCGACCAGGACGAGTATCGCCCGCGTCATAGCGTGACGTCGAGTTGCGCGTCGAGCACCGTTCCGTCTTGGGCGGTGCCGTAGAACTCGAACCGCCACCCGCCCGCGCCGAGCTGCGCATCTCCAATGAAGTGTCCGGCGCTGAACCGCCGCACCGGCACGCTCTGCCGCGCGCCGCCCGCGCGTGCGGCCAGAATGGTAATGGACTGCGGTACGGGCAGTTCCCCGCCGTTCGGCGCGATGAACGTCGCGTGCACTTCGTTGAATCCCGGCCGGCCGGGATCGAGGTACGAGTTGAGCACGATGCCTCCCCCGAGGTCGATGGTGTACAGCGTCGGCTGGCCCGGCGCACGAATTTCGCGAATAGTCTGGGGCCGTGCCTTCGGCGTGACAGCGAGCGGCACTTCCACCGCGGTCGCGGCGCGCTGCAGGAGTGCGGCGACGGTCCACGGGCCGCCGAGCGACAGGTTCGCGCCGTCGCCAGTGTACACCCCGGCGCCCGCGGTGCGCAGGTCGAGGGTGGAAACGCCGAGATCGGGGCGCGCGACACTTCGGAAGCTCAGGCTGACGCGGTCCGCCGCGACGGGCCGCCCGGTGTCGTAGTCCGCCGCGCGCAGGGTGAAATGGTTGGCGCCCGGAAAACCGGGCGCGATCTCGAGCCGGACGCGCACGGACGTGGCGAAGTCGTTTCCGGTGATCGTGAGCGGTCGGGCGGCGGCCGCGGCCTCGGCGGCCTGGCGTGCCGGCGCGAGGCCCGTGAGCAGTCCGGTCAGCAACAGCACGACCGCGCCGACCGCGAGTTCCATCGCGGCCACTTTTCGGAGCAGACCGGCCGTGTCCGGCAGGCGCGGGATCGCGCGGTACCGGTTCACCCAGCCGAGGCCGGCCAGACTGAGCAGAAGCGCCGCCTTGACGACGATGAGGCGTCCGTAGTCCGTCGAGAGGAGGGCGTCCCACGCGCCGACGTTGTCGATTGCCCGCAGCGCGCCGGTGACGGCCACCGAGAGAATGGCGATCCCCGCGACCGTCGAGAATCGCCGCGCCGCCGCCGCGACCTGACCGGCCGGCACACGGGTCCCTATTGCCAGCAGGGCCGCGAGTCCCCCCAGCCAAACGGTGATGCCGACGAAGTGCAGCCACTGTACGGCGATGTTCACGGGCCGGAGCGGACCGAGGGTGGCTCCCGCGTGTCCCGCGGTGACGTGAACCAGCATGGCGGCCGCGGCGCACACGCCCGCGGCCGCCAGCCCCCACCGTCGTGCGGAGGGGCGCGGCGCCGCCGCGGCCAGGGCGAGCCCCGCGAGGAGGATGGGCCCGGCGCGAAGCGCGAGAGACGTGCCGAGCGACGTGGCGAGCAGCCGGCCGATGCCCGTGCCGGCGGCCTGCGCCTGCGCGAGACCGATCCCGGCGACCGCGAGAAGCGCCGTCGCGCATGAAAGCCAAACATATCGCAGGGAGCCCGTGGCCGCGGCCGGCGCAGCGATCGTCCAGACCCACGCCGCACCCATGATGCCGGAAAGACCGAGGTAGAAGGCCCAGCGCGACACAATCGAGGCGGCGGAGGGCGGGGATCCGGCCGACGCGGGCAGCACCGCGGCGGCCGCGGAAACGCCGACCCCGAACGCAAAGGTACCGCCTGTGGTGTGCCCGTCGACCCTGGAGACCGTCCGCCACGACACCGTGTAGACGCCGTTGCCCGACGCGTGGACCGGGACACGGAGGACCAGAGGGTTGCCCGAGACCGGCGTCGCCGGTGCGCCGCTGACCGTCCGGCCGTTCGCGTCGACGACCTGGATCGTCGAAAGCGCCGGTTCAGGCTCCTCGGTGAACGTAAGCGTCGTAAAGCCGGGGGCCCGCCGCAGCACTGCCCCGGACACGGGGTCCGACTGGCGCAGCAGCGCGTGGGCCCACGCGGGGTGCGACAGAAACGTCACCGCGAGCAGGCTGAGGAGCGCGCCGATCAGGCGGTGCAGTGCGGATGGCGCGGGCCGCAACGTTTCGATGCCCGACGACTTCGCCGTTATCCGGGCCGCTTCCGCCGCATCGCGCCCAGGCCGACGGCGATGCCCACAAGGCCGGCGATCAGCCCGATTGTCCCGACGGTGACGGCACGGCCCGCAGCCGATGCGGCCTCGCCGACGCGGGGACCGAGCCGCTGGACCAAGCCGTTGAGGTCCGCCGTGGACGGATCTTTGGCGGGGAACTCGATCGCGGTCGCCTCCCGGACATCGTCGAACGTCTTGTCTGACGATGTAAACGTCTCGTCGATCTTCTGGTTGTCCACCGTACCGGTGAAGTGGAACGAATAGGTGCCCGGCCGGGTGGGCACGATCTGCGCCCGGTAGTCGCCCGGCCGCCCGAAGGTCCGCCCGAAGGCGCGCTCGATGTCGAGCGGCCCGCTGAGCTGGGATCCGAAGCGAACCTCCACCTTGAGGGTGTCGGTAACGTCCTCGATCGGTTTGCCGGCTTTATCGGCGAGGATAACCTGCACCGTGTTCTTCATACCGGTGTACGCGGGCTCGTCGCCCCATCCTACCGTCATGGCGACGGTTCCCGCTGTGCGATGCTCGTGGGCCAAAGCGGGCATCGTTACCCAGCTCAACAACCCAAGGACGGCCGCCGTCGTGATTGCCCAACCCGGTGCGTGCTGCCGCATGGTCCCCCTTGGTCTCCGGTCGCCCGGTTCATTATAGGCGATTCCGGGGCGCGCGTTCCGTTCAGACGGTCTGGAGAGCGGGGATCGCGCGCCGGCGAAGAATCGTTACAAACAACCCTCACGATAATATGCCGCGGCGCCATGCCGCAATGTCGCCAAGGAGGAAATTGATGCGCCGATACCTGTTCCTGCCGATGATGCTCTGGGCCGTGACGGCGACGGCCCTGCTCGTGACCTCGCTCGCGTGGCCGGACGCGCTCCGAAGCGCCGCGACCGCGGTCGCGGACTACGCGCGGCCGAAAGCGGCGGAGGCGCAGTCCGCCGCGCCGCCCGCCAAGCTGGAGTGGCTCGGGTGGCAGTTCTTCCGGGTCACGACCCCGCGCGGCCGGGTGCTCCTCTTCAACCCCGCGCTCAACGACCCGCGGGCGGCGTTCCGAAATCAGGAGTCCCCGGTCAGCCTCGAAGACATCGACAAGGCCGACCTTATCCTCGCCGCGGACGGCCACGCCGACGACCAGGGCATGACTGTGGAAATCGCGCGCAAGACCGGCGCGAGCGTCGTGACGACGTTCGAGCTCGCGCAGTGGATGGTGGGCCGCGGCGTCGACACGGCGAAGATCTTGCGGAGCGGACCAGGCTCGCGCTGGGACATCGACGGCATCAAGATCCAGGTCGTCAACTCGATCCACGGGTCCGGCGCACCGGCGCTGCCCGGCGTTCCAGCCGCCGTGTATGGCGGTCCCGCGCTCGGCTTCATCGTCACGCTGGAGAACGGCGTGCGCATTTACCACGCCGGCAGCACCGCCCTCACGATGGACCTGCAGCTGTACGGCCGGCTCTACCGGCCGCAAGTCGCGCTGCTGCCGATCGCCTCCGGGATGCTGCCGGACGAGGCGGCGATCGCCGCCGAACTCCTGCGCGCCGACAACCCGGACCTCGTCGCGGTCTTCCCGCAGCACCACGCGTCGTTCATGCCCGCGGACCGCCGCGGGCGCGCTTTCGTCGACGCGGTCAACGCGCGGCCGGCTCTGCGGGGACGGGTGCGGGCGTTCGACCCCAGGCCCGGTGATACGTATCTTCTGACGCCGTCCGGCGTGCGGGTGCGTTGAGCATGCGGGTCGCGGTCCTCGGCACCGGCGGCACCGGCGGCTACTTCGGCGGGCTCCTCGCGCGCGCGGGACACGAGGTCATCTTCGTCGCACGAGGCCCGCACCTCGACGCGATTCGCGCGAACGGCCTGACGGTCAACTCGCGCCTCGCCGGCAACTTCACCGTCCGGGCCGCCGCCACCGACGACATCCGGTCGATCGGCCCGGTGGACCTCGTCCTGGTGTGCGTCAAGACCTATAGCATGGACGCGGTGCTGCCGGCGCTGCGGTCGCTCGTCGGGCCTCAGACGGTGATCATGTCGATGCAGAACGGCATCGACAACGAGGACCGGATCGCCGCGGCCGCCGGTCCGGAGCACGTCCTCGGCCTGGCCGCGCAGGTCTCCGCCTTCATTCAAGAGCCCGGCGTCGTGGTACAGGCGGGCGGCCCGGGCAGGCTGATCTTCGGGGAAATGGCGGGCGGCGAAAGCGCGCGCAGCGCGTCGCTGGCGAAGGCGTTCCAGGCCGCCGGCATCGCGATCGAGGCGCGGTCCGACGTCAAAGTGGCGTTGTGGGAGAAGTTCATCTTCATCTGCTCTGCGAGCGGGGTCACCGCGCTGACGCGCCTGCCGGCGGGGCCGATCTTCGCGGATCGCGAGACCACGGGACTGCTGCGCGCGACGCTCGACGAGGGCGTCGCCGTCGCGAAGGCGGAAGGAATCCACGTGGCCGCGCGCTTCACCGAGCAGACGCTCGGGTTCATGGCGAAGCTCGAGCCGTGGATGCGCGGCTCGATGGCGTTGGACCTGCTCGAAGGACGCCGCCTCGAGCTCGAGACGCTCAACGGCACCATGGTGCGCCTCGGCCGCGCGCGCGAGGTGCCGGTGCCGGTCACCTGGACGATCTACGCCGCGCTGCGCCCGTTTGAGAACGGGCCGCCGGCGATCCCGGCGCCGTCGCATGATGACGGCTAAATCCGCGCCCGCGCGGCGGAGTTGCGCGGGCCTTGCGCGCGAAAAAACTGCTGTGGCATACTCAAACGTGCATCGGCAGGCTGAAGAAGTCGGTTGATAGCACGGCACGGGACCGAGGTGGGAACGGGATGCCGGTTGGGACGGTGAAGTGGTTCAGCGCGGAGAAGGGATACGGGTTCATCACGCCGGAGACGGGCGGAAAAGACCTGTTCGTTCACTACAGCGCGATTCAGATCGACGGCTACAAGAGCCTGAACGAGGGTGACAAGGTCGAGTACGAGGAGACACAGGGCCGCAAAGGACCGCAGGCGTCCAACGTGCGCGTTGCCCGCTGAGGCGGCGACGCTGCCCTCCAACTGACCGCGATGACGGGGACGGCCGGCGCCGGCCGTCCCCGCGTTTCTGAAGCTCCGTCCGGGGGGACACCGATGAGCACGGAAGGGTCCGGACACACAACGTTCGCGAGCCGCTTCGGGCTGCGCCCGGTGGTGTACGGGCAGCGCGGCGTCGTCGCGACGGCCAATCCGCTCGCGACGATGGCCGGCGTGCGCATGCTGGCGCAGGGCGGCAACGCCGTCGACGCGGTGGTCGCCGCGGCCGCGGCGATCGGCGTCGTGGAGCCCTACATGTCCGGCCTCGCCGGTTGCGGCGCACTGATGCTTACGCGTCCCGAGCAGACGCCGAAGGCGCTGATCTTCCTCGGCCGCGCCCCCGCCGCCGCGACGGCCGAGCGGTTCGCGGCGGGACTCCCCGATACGGGCTACGAGGCACCGGCGGTCCCCGGCAACCTCGCCGGATGGGCGCGCGTGCTCGCCGAGCACGGCACGATGCCGCTCGCCCGCGTCCTCGAGCCGGCGATCGAGTATGCGGAGCGCGGCGTGCCGTTCACGCTGTTTGACGAGATGATGTTCAGGGAGAGTGGCGGGCGCCTCACGCAGGAGGGCGTGGCCACCTACTTCCATGGGGGCGCGGTCCCGCCGCCGGGCGCGCTGCTGGTTCAGCCAAATCTCGCCGCCACGTTGCGGCGGATCGCCGCCGACGGGCCGGGCTATCTGTACCAGGGGCCGCTGGGACAGGCGATCACCCGTCTGATGCGCGATCACGGCGGCCTCATCACCGACCGCGACCTGCGCGACTACCCCGAGGAACTGCACTGGACGGATCCAATCTCGATCGACTACCGCGGCGTGACGGTGTACGCGCCGCCACCCCCGACGAGCGCCGTCCAAGTACTCGGGACCCTCGGCATCCTGAACGGTATCGATCTGGGACAAGCGGAGCATTTGAGTCCCGCCCACGTGGGCGCGGTCGCGGAGGCGGCCCGTCTCGCCCGCCTCGATACCGACCGCTATGTCGGCGACCCCGACGCGGTCGACGTGCCGGTGGCGCGGGTGCTGTCCGCGGACCATCTGGCGGCGCTTCGGAGCGAGCTTCACCCGTGGACGGATGCGGCGCGGGGCGGTGGAGCGCGTGCGGCCGGCGCCGCGGCGGATGCGGGCGGGATTCGGTCGACGACGCACCTCGCCGCCGCGGACGCGAGCGGCCTTGCGGTCAACATCACGCACAGCCTCGGCCACGGCTTCGGCTGCGGGGTCGTCGTGCCCGGGACCGGCGTCTGCCTCAACAATGCGATGCACTGGTTCACCAACCGGCCGGGCCACCCGAATCAGGTCGCGCCGGGGAAGCGGCACGAGTGGCCGATCGCGCCGGTGCATCTGTTCCGCAACGGCCGGTTCTGGTCGACCGTCGGCACGCCGGGATCCTACGGTATTCTCGTGACGACGGTACAGGTACTCGTGAACCTGATCGATTTCGGCCTCAACCTGCAGGACGCGATCGCGGCGCCTCGGTTTCGATGGATCGACGACGTCGGAGATCCGCTGCCGGCACAGGGCCTCCGCGTCGAGTCGCGGATGCCGCGGGCGACCCGCGAGGCGTTCGCGCGGCGGGGCTACGCGGTGGACACGCTGGGTCCGTGGTCGATGAAGGTCGGCGGCGTCCAGGGCGTGCAGCGCGACCCGGCTACCGGCTGGCTCGCCGGCGCCGCGGACCCGCGCCGCAACGGCTACGCGGTCGCGTGGTGACGGCGTGATGGCGATCGACTGGGCGATGGACGCGTATCACCGTGAGCGGCAGCGCACTGCCGGCAAGTTACAGGACGCGCGCGAACGCTCGACGGACGCCGGCCGGAACCGCGGCGCGGTGCCGGAACCGATCGTCATCGTCGGCGCGGGCGCGATCGGGGGGACGATCGGCGCGCATCTCGCGCGGCAGGGCCGCGCGGTCCTGCTCGTGGACGCCGCGCGCGACCACGTGGAGGCGGTGGGCCGGGACGGTCTCCACATCGAAGGGCGGGACACGTTTACGGTGCGCGTGCCGGCGGTCACGCCGGACGGACTGCGCGCCGCGCTCGGGGAGCGTCCGGCCCGCACCGTGATGCTCGCGGTCAAGGCGCAGCACACCGCAGCCGGACTCGACGTGGTCGCGCCGATTCTGGCGGAGGACGGGTACGTCGTGTCGATGCAGAATGGCCTCAACGAACGGGCGATCGCGGCGCGGCTCGGCGCCGCGCGGACCGTGGGCGCTTTCATCAACTTCGGCGCGGACTACCACGCCCCGGGGCGGATCATGTACGGCGGCCCCGGCGCGCTGTACCTCGGCGAGCTGAACGGCGAGAGCACGCCCCGGGTCGAGGCCCTCGGGGACATGATGCGCGACGCCTTTCTGCCCAACACCACGATTACCCGCAACATCTGGGGGTACTTGTGGGGCAAGATGGGCTACGCGTCGATGCTGTTCGCGACTGCGGTCGTCGACGAGACGATGGCCGCCGTACTCGGCGACGCGGCCAACGAGGCGCTGCTCGCCAACCTGGCGGCCGAAGTCACCGCCGTGGCGGAGGCGGAAGACGTGCGCTGCGAGGCGTTCGACGGTTATGAGCCCGACGCGGTGCGGTTCCGCCGGCCGCGCGACTGGGCGGGTGTTCGGCGCAGTCTTGACGCGCTCGTGGAGCACAATCGGGGCTCGCTGAAGCAGAAGAGCGGCATCTGGCGTGACCTCGCGGTGCGCCGCCGCCGCACCGAGGTCGATTCACAGATCGGCGAGATCGTGAAGATCGGGCAGGCCCGCGGTATGGACCTTCCGCTCAACGTCCGGCTGATCGAAATGATCCACGACCTCGAATCCGGCAACCGGACGATGCACCCGGACAACCTCGCGGAGCTGCGCCGGCTCAATGACACGGTCTACCCGGGGGCCCGCCGATGAGCCCCAGCCCGTACCGGATGTTCGTCGACCGGCATTTCGACGAGATCCTCGGCGATCTGAAAGCGTTTGTGGAAGTGGAATCGCCGACGACCGTGAAGACGGCGGTCGACAACGCCTCGCGCCACCTCGCCGCCCGGTTCGCCGATACGGCCGCGGCCGAGATCGTCTGGCATCCGCAGCGGGAGTGGGGCGATCACTTCGAAGCGCGGATCGGCCGCGGTCCCCGCCGCATTCTGCTGCTCGGGCACGTCGATACCGTGTGGCCGCTCGGGACGATCGAGCGGCTGCCCTGCCGCATCGACGGCGACCGGATCACCGGTCCGGGGTCCTTCGACATGAAGGCCGGGGACATCCAGGCGCTGTGGGCGCTCCGCGCCGTGCGCGAACAGAGCGCCGCGAAAGACAAGACGTTCGTGTTCTTCGCCAACACGGAAGAAGAAGCGGGAAGCCCGACGTCGCGGCCGATCATCGAGTCGCTCGCGCGGGAGTCGGAATGTGTGCTGGTGCTCGAGCCGTCGGTCGGCTCCGAAGGCGCCGTCAAGCTGTGGCGCAAGGGCGTGGGGATGTTCCGGCTTGAGGTCACCGGGCAGGCGAGCCACGCCGGCGCCGATCCGGAGAAAGGCCGCAGCGCGGTGCTCGAACTCGCCCGCCAAATCGTAGACCTCTACTCGGCGGTCCCGCTGGCTTCGGCCGGCACGACGATGAACGTCGGTGTCGTCCGGGGCGGCACGCGGTCCAACGTCGTCGCCGCCTCGGCCGACGCGCAGATCGATCTGCGGGTGCGAACCGCGGCGGAGGCGCAGCGCGCCCAGGACGCGATCCTCAAACGGCCGCCGTTCGTGCCGGGGACCACCGTGCGGGTCACCGGCGGCCTCAACCGGCCGCCGATGGAAGAGACGCCGGCGTCCCGCCGGCTCTACGAGCGGGCCCGCGCGATCGCGGCGGACGAGGGTTTCGAACTGCCGGCCGGCGGCACGGGCGGCGGGAGCGACGGCAATTTCACCGCCGCGCTCGGCGTGCCGACGCTCGACGGCCTCGGCGCCGTCGGCGGCGGTGGGCACGCCGACACGGAGCACGTCCGGCGGGAGACCGTGGCACCGCGTACGGCCTGGTTTGCCCGGGTGCTGGCGGAGTTGTAGCGCCGCCCCGCGGGACGAGCCGCCCGCACGTTCACGGTCGCCGGCCGCAGGCCGGCGGTATGCGCCGGCGGCGCCGGGCTAGGGCATCCCCGCGACGACCTCGATCTCCACCTTCAGTTCCGGCCGCGCGAGCGCGCTGACGCCGACCGTCGATCGCGCCGGCAGATCGCCGGGGAATGCCTTGCGGTAGATCTCGTTCATCGCCGCGAAGTCCTTGATGTCGGTGAGAAACACGGTCGCTTTGAGCACGTGCCCCATGTTCGTGCCCGCAGCTTCCAGCACCGCCTGGATATTGTCCAGGCAGTTCCGGGTCTGCTCGCGGACGCCGGGCGGCACCTGTCCGGCCGGATCGGCTCCGACCTGCCCCGACGTGAAAACGAGGTTTCCAAACGTGATGCCGGGGGAGTACGGCGAGGCGGGGCGGGGGCGGCTTGACGGAAACACGGACTGGCGGGCCATCGGTCACCTCCGGGCATGCCGGCCGGGCGGGTCGCGTACCGGCCGGGAATGCCGTGAACTTCGTTGGCGCACAAGGCGTTCCCCCCGGCGGAGACCGGCCGCGAAACGCGCGGACCGTCTATCCCCCCCGCATGAACGACGGATACAGCGTCATCCCGCCGTCGACAAAGACGGTCGTACCCGTCACGTAGCGGGCGGCGTCCGACACCAGCACGACCGCCATCCGCGCGACGTCGTCCACCGTGCCGACGCGTCCCATCGGGATCTTGGTGAGCAGGTCCGCGAGTTGCGCCGGGTCGGTCCAGACGTCGCGGTTGATCGGTGTCTCGATCGCGCCCGGCGCGAGGGCGAGGACGCGCACGCCGGACGGCGCGGCTTCTTGCGCCAGCGTCTTCGTTAACATGCTGAGCCCCGCTTTGCTCGCGGTGTAGGCGCCGTAGCCCGTCCACGGAATGCGCTCGTGCACGGAGGTAAGGTTCAGGATGACACCGCGTCGGTTCGGCACCATGCGGCGCAGCGCTTCGCGGGCGCACAGGTACGCCCCGGTGAGGTTGATATCGAGCACGCGCCGCCACGCGTCGATGGTCTGCTCCCAGCCGGCGGCGCGGGCCCCGTCGACGCCGGCGTTGTTGACCAGGATGTCGATGCCGCCCCAGGCCGCGTCGATGTCCGCGAACAGCTGCGCGACCTGCGCCGGATCCGACACGTCCGCCGGGACCGCGATCGCCGCGCCGCCGCCGGCGCTGATCGCGTTGACGGCGTCCTGCGCGCTCTCAGGGTGCGCGACGTAGTTGACGCACACACGGGCGCCTTCCGCGCCGAGCCCGAGCGCGATCGCGCGCCCGATGCCCGAGTTGCCGCCCGTGACGACCGCGCGCCGTCCGCGCAGGTCAAGCTCCACGGGCCGGCTCCGCGACGCTCGGTACCTGCCACGTCCTGCCGTCGCGCCGGGGGAGCGCCTCGGCGGCGTCCGGCCCCCACGTGCCCGCGGCGTACATCGGCAGGCCGTCCGCCGGTGCCGACCGCCACGCGTCGAGGAGCGGCTGGACGATCGACCACGACGCCTCGATCTGGTCGGCGCGCATGAACAGCGTCGGGTCGTCCCACATCACATCGAGCAGCAGCGTCTCGTACGCCTCCGGCGGCTCGCCGCCGAACTCCCGGCAGTAATCGAAATCCATGTTCGCCTCGTCGAGGTGCATCACGGGGCCCGGCCGCTTCGCCTGAAACCGCAGAGCGATGCCCTCGTTGGGCTGGATCCGCACGACCAGTTGATTCGGTCGCCAGTGGGCGGCGGCGTCCGGCGGAAACGGCAGGTGCGGTCCCGGTTGGAACTGGATCAGCGCCTCGGTCGCCTTGACCGCGAGCCGCTTGCCGGTGCGGAGATAAAAGGGGACGCCGTTCCACCGCCAGTTGTCCACGAAGAGGCGCAGCGCCGCGAACGTCTCGGTGATCGAGTCGGGCACGATGCCGGGTTCCGCCCGATACCCCGCCACCGGCCCGCCGGCGACGGTGCCCGGCCCGTACTGGCCGCGGACGGCCGTCGTCTCGATTTCGCCGGTGAGCGGCCGCACCGCGCGCAACACGTCCGTCTTCTTGTTCCGGATCTCGTCCGCGTCGAACGACACCGGCGGTTCCATCGCGATGAGGCACAGGATCTGCATGAGGTGGTTCTGTACCATGTCGCGGAGCGCGCCCGCCCGATCGTAGTAGGCGCCGCGGTGCTCGACGCCGCCCGTCTCGGCGACGGTGATCTCGACGTGGTCGACGTACCGCCGGTTCCACACCGGCTCGTAGAGCGCGTTGCCGAACCGGAGCGCGAGGATGTTCTGCACCGTCTCCTTGCCGAGATAGTGATCGATTCGAAAGATCTGCCGCTCGGCAAATACGCGGCCGATGGCCGCGGCAAGCGCACGGGCCGACGCGAGGTCCCGACCGAACGGTTTCTCCACCACGAGCCGCGCCCGATCGCCGGCGAGGCCGGCCGCGCCGAGCGCCTTCACGATCGACTCCACCGCCGACGGGGGCGTGGCGAGATAGAAGACGCGCACCGCGGGCGCGTTCGACTGCCGCTCCGCCTCGGCGAGGGCCGCGGCGAGCGCGCGTGCGGTTCCGTGCGTGGAGAGGTCCCCGCGAAGGCACCGGAGCGACGCGGCCAGGGCGTCCCAGCGCGCCGGGTCGGTCTTCCCGCGCCGGGAGAAGCGGTCGACGGCCTCGAGGGCATGGCGCCGGAACGCGGCGTCGCCTGCCAAGTGGCGGTCGACGCCGATCACCGCGAAGCGGTCGGGCAGCCATCCGTCGACCGACAGGTTATAGACCGCCGGCAGCAGTTTGCGCGCGGCGAGGTCGCCGCCCGCGCCGACGACGACGAGAGTCGTGGGACCCGGTCGCGTTCGCGCGCTCCTGCCGTGCTCGTTCGAGGCGTCCCCGGGCCGCGCGCGATCCGGGCTCACGTGACCTTGGAACCGCCGGCGGCGAGCGCGGCCGCCGTCACGTCCTCCAGGCGGGCGAGCGCCGCGTCCACCGGCCCGCGCAGATGAATCCGTATGACGCGCCGCCCGTGCCCGCGCAGCGCCTCGAGGTCCCCCAGCGCCTGCGCGCGTTTGAACACTCCAAACGTGTACGGCTGCGCCGGCACCGGGGCGTCGTGCGCGTCGTCGGCCGTGAGGAGTAGGAAGAGGCCCGTCGGCGGGCCGCCCTTATGGTATTGGCCGGTGGAATGGAGGTAGCGCGGTCCGTACCCGAGCGTCGTTGCGAGGCGCGTGGCGTCGCGCAGCCGGTGGCGGATCGCCTGGAGCCCGCGCTCGGTCTCCGGGGACTCGGTGAGGTAGGCCAGGATCGCGATGTAGTCGCCCGGCCGGCGCCCGCGAAGGAACTCCGCGAGAGCACCGGCGAGGCTGCCGCCGGCGCCGGCCGCGTACAGCGCGAGCGGACCGTCGGTATGCGTTGGGGCCGGCTCGGGGAGGCGCCCGTCGCGCCGCACCGTATCCAGCAGCCGGTTCGTGATGTCCTTGGCTTCCTGCACGTTCGGTTGGTCGAAGGCATTGATGCCGAGGATCGCGCCCGCGGTCGCCGTCGCGACCTCCCACCGGAAGAATTCCTGCCCGAGGTCGAGCGTGTCGTCCATTTCGACGGTCACGATCGGGTGCATCGCGCTGCGAAGCGCGCGGATCCGATCCTCGACCGGGCCGCCGGTCTCGCCCCGGCGGCGGACCTCGACGAACAGCCGGTCCGATCCGTACGCGTCGGGGCCGCCGACCGCCTCGTCGGCGACGGGGAGGAGGCCGGTCCCGTTCTTGCCGGTGCTCTCGGCGAGCAGCTGCTCGAGCCAGGTGCCGAGGGTCGCGACGGATCTCGAGACGATGAACGTCACCTTATCGCGGCCGCGCCGCGCGAGCTCTCCCATGACCGCTCCGAGGTGGACGCCCGGATTCTGGGCCGGCGGGACTTCGGGACCGCACGCGCCGGCCATCCGCCCGGCGCGGTCGAGCAGGTCCTTCACGTCGATCCCGGCCAGGGCCGCCGGCACCAGCCCGAAGTACGTCAACGCCGAATAGCGTCCGCCGACGTCGGTTGCGTTGGTGAAGACGCGACGGTATCCGCGCCGGTCCGCCAGCGCGGCGAGCGGGGTGCCGGCATCCGTGATCACGGCGAAGTCCTGCGCCGCGACATCGCCCGCCGCCGCCTGCCGCTTCGCGTAGAAGTACTCGCCGAAGGCGAGCGGCTCGGCGGTCGTGCCGGACTTGCTGGCCACGATGAACAGCGTCGACCCGCGCGCGGCCCACCGGTCCGCGGCCAGGATCGTCGCGGGGTCCGTGGTGTCGAGCACCGAGAGCCGCAGCTCCTGCCCTTCCGGAAACGTCCGCTCGAAGACGAGCGGCGCGAGGCTGCTGCCGCCCATCCCCATGTGCAGCACCTGCCCGTATCCCGCCCCGCGCAGATCCGCTCGGAAGCGTTCCAAGCCGGCGACCGCCCGCGTCATGGCTTCGGGCGCGCGCAGCCACCCGAGGCCGGCGCGCACCGCGGCCTGCCCGGCGGGATCGGCCGTCCAGAGCGCGGGATCTCCCGTCCACAGCCGCGGCACAAAACGGTCACGGGCCAGCGCCTCGAGCCGTTCCGCGACGGCGGCGAGGTACTCAGGCGACGCTGAAACGACGAGCGGGACGGTCATGAGTCGTCCTCAGATGGTGACGTGCGGTGGTTGGGACTCTCGGTGGTGTTCGTTCCCGTTTCCGTGTGTCCTATCACGCCGCCCCTTACGGGGAGTAGCCGTCGGTATGCGACGGCGTCGCCAGGATCGGGTCCGGCCCGGACCGTAACCCTACTCAGCCATCGCTCTCAGTCCGGGAGGCACACGCATGTCTGTCCAACAACGGGCCCCGCGTCCGGAGGACATTGCCCACCTCGTGACCGTGTCCGACGCGCAGCTGTCGCCGGACGGTGAGACGGTCGCGTTTGTTCGCACCGAAATCGACCTCCGCGCGGACGAGTACCGGTCGACGATCTGGCTCGCCGCATCGGGCGGGGGCGAGCCGGTGCAGTTGACGCGGGGCGGCCGGCGCGACAGCGCGCCGCGATGGTCGCCGGACGGCCGGACGCTCGCCTTCTTATCGGATCGCGACGGCACGAATCAGCTGCACCTCCTGCCGCTCGGCGGCGGTGAGCCCCGCCGCGTCACGTCGCTTCCGCACGGCGCCGGGGCCGCGGTGTGGGCGCCGGACGGAAGCCGCATCGCGTTCCGCGCAGAGGTGGATACGCCCGCCGTCCGCGCGGGCAATGCGGACGGCGCCGCAGTCGCGCCCCGCCCGCGGGTGGTCACGCGTGCGCAGTACAAGGCCGACGGCACCGGCTACACGTTTTGGCGCCGCCATCAGTTGTTTGTGCTCGCGCTCGCCGACGGCCGGGTCGCGCAACTGACCGACGAGGACGTCGAGCATGGAAGCCCCGCGTGGTCGCCCGACGGCGGGCGGCTCGCGTTCATCCGTGCCCGGGCGGGCGCGGGTGACTACAGCCTCTTCGATCTGTGGACGGTGGACGCGGGCGGCGGCCCTCCGCGGCAGCTGACGCGTGAGATCGGCCGGGCGGTTGCGCCGGCATGGTCGCCCGACGGCGCGTGGATCGCGTGCTTGGGCCACGACGAGCAAGAGGCGGGGTTCGGCGATCCGATGGTGCGGCTGTGGCTCGTGCCCGCGGCGGGCGGCGCGGCGCGCTGTCTCACCGGGGGGTATGATCGCGCCGCGGTCCTTGCCCGGCCGCTGGAACTCTCCCCGCCTCCGATCTGGTCGCGGGACGGGCGTGCCGTGACGTTTCTGGCGGCCGGCGGGGGCCGCGCTCACGTCGTGCGTGTTGCGGCGGCGGACGGCGCGGTCACGACCGTCGTGGGCGGCGACCGGCAGGTCCAGACCGTGACCGAAGCCGCGGGCCGCCTGGCGTTCACCGCCTCCGCCCCGGCGATCCCGGCCGACCTCTTTGTCTGCGAGGCCGGCGGCTCGGCCGAACGACGGCTCACCCGGGTCAACGACGCGTGGCTCGGCGAGATCGCGCTGCCGAGAGTGGAGCACCGCCGCTTCTCCAGCCCGAACGGCGGTGAGCTCGACGGCTGGGTGACGCACCCGGTCGACGGCCGACGGCCGGCGCCGCTGCTCGTAGAAATCCACGGCGGGCCGGCCAGCTATGCGGGACCGTCGTTTCCGTCGGGGCTGTGGCACACGTACATCCTCGCGTCGCGGGGATGGGCTGTACTCCAGCTGAACCCCGTAGGGTCCGGCTCGTACACGAAATCGTTCGCCCACGGCATCCGAGGCGTATGGGGAGAACGCGATCTTCCCGAGCAGCTCGCCGCGGTCGATGCGCTGGTCGCCGACGGCACCGCCGACGCCGCGCGGCTCGCGGTCTCGGGCTACTCGTACGGCGGGTTCATGACCTCATGGACGATCACGCACACCGACCGGTTCAAGGCCGCCGTGGTCGGCGCGCCCGTCGTCAACCTGGAAAGCTTCCACGGGACTTCGGACATCGGGCTGTGGTTCGGCGCATGGGAGATGCGGGGCGACTTGGTCACGAACCGGGAGACGTACCGCCGTCTCTCGCCGATCAACTACGTGGAGCGGGTAACCACGCCCACGCTGATCGTGCACGGAGAAGCCGACGACCGCTGTCCGATCGGGCAGGGAGAGGAGTTGTTCGTCGGGCTCGTCGCGGCCGGGCGGGCGCCGGCGGAGTTCGTGCGGTATCCCGGGCAGAGCCACAGCTTCCGGCAGCAGGGGCGTCCGAGCCACCGCATCGACGTCGTGCGACGCGTGGTCGACTGGCTCGGGCGGTACGTGCCGGTTGGGGAGTAGGCCTTTCGGCGTTGGCGTCCTTGGTCTCGGCGCTCGGGGTTCAGCGCTTGCCGATGCCCTGGAGGGCGCGCAGGTACATGATCTGACCCGCGTGATAGATGTCGTGGGTGGTCGTCCGGATCAGGCGCATCGCCAGCGGCTGCGCCGGTCCGCCCCTGTACCAGGTGATCTGCTTCGAGAGCGCCGCGTCGTCCGCGGTCTGCGCCCGCGTGAGGAACTCTTCCGAGACCTGGAGCAGCTCGCGGCGGTCCCGGTCCCAGGCCGCGTCCCCGCCGCTCACGTCGCGCCAATCGGCGGCGGCAAGCTCTCGGCCGTCCGGCGGATCGCCGTTCCACGCGGCGAGTACGCCGCGCTTCCAGAGCGTGAGGTGACGGACGATCTGCCAGATCGAATGGCGCTCGGGGGAGGGTTTCCACGCGGCCTCGGCGGCGGTCAGCCCGCGCACCGCGCCGCGGAGCGGCGGCTGCCACTGCCACTCCTCGTCTTCCAGGGTCGTGTGGATGTGGTTCACGACGACTTCGCCGAGCCCAACCCTGCCGCTGTCGCTCACCGTCGCACCCTCCCGTCGCGGTCGACGCCGGCGCCGTAGGCGGCGGCACCCTCCGCGCTGACGTAGCCGTCGTCCAGGTCGGCCTGGATTTCCCCGGCCGGCCGGGCCGTCGGATCTCCGAAGCCGCTGCCGCCGGCGATCTCGATCGTCGCGCGCTCGGTCGTGCCGCGAAGCTCCGCGACCCCGACCGTGGCGCTCGCCTCTCGCACCTGTCCGTCTTCGACGACGAACGCGCGGGCGCGACGCCCCGGCTGTCCGCCGTGCAGACCCGGGGTAGACACGAGCATGCCGTGCGGACGGAAGTCGACCAGCACCGGGCTGGGGCTCGGCCGGCGCAGATGGATGCGGACGCGCTGCCCCAGGCCGCCCCGGTGCCGCCCGGGGCCGCCGGAATCAGCAATGAGCTCCTTGCACTCCACGACGAGCGGGGTCCGGCTCTCGAACATCTCGACCGAGACGTTGGCCGCCGACGTCGGATACAGCAGCGCGGACTTGCCGTCCCCGTGCGCGCTCGCGCCCTGGCCGCCCCCCTGGAACAGATGGTCGTTGAACGCGCGCCCGTCCACGTCGCGGCCGTAGCTGCCCATTCCGATCGGCAGGCCGGTAAACGCCTGCACGCGGTCCGGGAGCACACCGGCGAGCGCCCGGAAGACCGCGGGGCCGAGGTACCATCCGGTATGCGTGCGTTCGTTGACCGAAGCGGGATGCCGGCAGTTGAGGACCGAGCCTTCGGGCGCGATGACGTGAAACGGTCGGTAGCAGCCCGCGTTGGACCGGATCTCGGGCGTCAGGATCGATTTGAGCGCGTACGTCGTGTGCGCGGCGGTGTAGTGATAGGTGCAGTTCATCCCGCCCCGCGGCAGCTGCGGCGGCGCGCCGGTGAAGTCGGCGGTGATCTCGTCCCCGGCGACGGTGACGGCGCAGGGCAGGCGGAGGGGCTCGTCGAGGCCGTCGTACCACACCTCGCTGCGGTAGGTGCCGTCCGGCACCGCGCGGATCGCTTCCCGCATCGCCTGCTCGGCGCGGGCCTGCACGGTGTGCGCGAGCGCGGCGAGCGAGTCGAGGCCGTACTCGTCCATGAACGCCAGCAGCCGGTCCGCCCCGATCCGGTTGCTCGAGACCTGGGCCTGTACGTCCCCGAGCACCATCTCGGGCCGGCGGACGTTCGCGCCGATCATCGCCATCAGATCGTCGTTCAGGGCGCCTTCACGGTACAGCTTGAGCGGCGGGATTTGCAGGCCCTCGTCGTAGATTTCACGGGCGTTCAGCGAGTCGCGCGTGCCGCCGATGTCGGAGGCGTGGGCGATCGATCCGATCAGCGCGCACAGGCGCCCCCGTCGGAAGATCGGCGTCACGACGGCGAGGTCGTACAGATGCCCGGCGCACATCCACGGGTCGTTGGTTACAAGCACGTCGCCTTCGCGCAGCGTCTCCTTCGGGAAGGCGCGCAGCATATAGCGGACCGCGAGCGGCAGCGACAGGTTGAACACCGGCATCGACCGCGGCGAGTGGGCGATCGATTCGGCGTCCGCGTCGAGTACTTCGCAGCCGAAGTCCTGAGCCTCGCCGATGATCGTGCTGAACGCGGTGCGGAGGATCGTGATCCAGCATTCCTCCGCGATGTTGATGAGGCGGCTCCACATGATCTCGAGCGAGATCGGGTCGAACGGCGAATCGCCGGCCGCGGGCGGCCGCGTGGTGTCAGTCCGCACCATGCACACGCCCTCCGCGAACGGATGCGGGCTGCCGCGTCTGGCGGGCGACGGTCAGGCGGAGATTGCCCGACTCGTCCACCGCGAACGCGTCCCCCGGGCAGACGACCGTGGTGGCCTCGCGTTCCTCGATGATCGCCGGTCCGTCGGCCCGCATGCCCGGCCGCAATCGGCCGCGATCATAGACCGGTACGTCGACGAACCCGCCCGTCTCGGGAAAATACGCGGACCGCCGGCTCCGTACCGCCGTGCCGGCGTCGGCCGCTCCGGGTTCGCCCGTCCGCAGCCGCACGTCGGGTCGAGGTCCGGTGACGGTGAGGCGCCAGTTGAGCGCCTGAATCGGCCGGTCGGCGAGAAAGACGCCGTAGCGCCGCCGGTACTCCGCCTCGAACGCCGTGGCGAGACGGCCCGCCACCTCCGGTCCGAGCGGGCCGTCGGGTACCGATACCTCGATGTCGTGGAACTGTCCGAGCAGGCGCATCTCCGCGCGCCGCTCACGGAGGACGGCGCCGGGAGCCACGCCCGCGGCGGAGAGCGCCGCGAGGCCCTGCGCCTCCATCTCCGCGTAGAGCTCCGCCACGCGGTCCCAGGGCAGAGCGTCCAGCGGTCCGGGTAGGGAGTGCACAAGTTCCACGCTCACCGGGGCGATTAGGAGACCGAGCGCGGAGGCGACGCCCGAGGCCGGCGGCACGATGACCTCGGCCATGCCGAGAATGCGCGCCACGCGCGCGGCGTGCGACGGGCCGGCGCCCCCGAACGCGATCAGCGCGAACCGGCGGGGATCCTGGCCGCGCTCGATCAGGTAGACACGGGCCGCGGCCGCCATGCTTTCCACGACGATCTGGTGGATGCCCCACGCGGCGGCGACCGCGTCGAGGCGCAGCGGCGCTCCGAGCCGTTCGAGCGCGGCCGTGGCCGCCGGCCGGTCGAGCGGCATCGTGCCGCCGAGAAACGATGCTTCATCGAAGTACCCCAGCGCGAGGCAGGCGTCGGTCACCGTCGGCTCCTGCCCGCCGCGGCCGTAGCAGGCCGGTCCCGGCTCGGCGCCGGCGCTGTGCGGGCCGACCTTGAGCAGCCCGAGCGAGTCGATCCAGGCGATCGAGCCGCCGCCCGCGCCGATCTCCATCATATCCACCGTCGGCACCGTCACCGGCAGGCCGGAGCCGCGCTTGAAGCGGTGGACGCGGGCCACCTCCATCTCCGGCGCGATCGCCGCGCGCCCGTCGCGGATGAGGCAGATCTTCGCGGTGGTGCCGCCCATGTCGAATCCGACGACGTCGCGGAGCCCGAGCGGCCCGCCGAAGAACGCGGCGACGAGCGCGCCGCCCGCGGGGCCCGATTCGAGCAGCCGGATGGGGAACCGCCGGGCGGTCTCCGGGGAGGCGGCGCCGCCCGTCGACTGCATCAGCGTGAAGCGTCCCTGAAAGCCGCGGTCGGCGAGCGTCGACTCGAGGCGCCCCACGTAGCGGTCGAGGAGCGGCTGCACGTACGCGTTGCACACCGTCGCGCACGTGCGCTCGTACTCGCGAATCTCCGGCACGACGTCGCTCGAGAGCGACACCGCGAGACGCGGCGCGCCCGCCCGGATTGCTTCCAGCGCGGCGCGCTCGTTTGCCGGGTTGCGGTACGCGTGCAGAAACGAGACCGCGACCGCCTCGACGCCGTCCGCGGCGAGCCGCTCCGCGAGAAGCCGCACGGCCTCGCGGTCCAGCGGCGCGAGCACGTCGCCGTCGGCGGCGACCCGCTCGTCAATCTCCAAACGCCGGCGGCGGGACACCAGCGGTTCGGGGAAGCGCAGGAACAAGTCGTAGATGTCGTAGCGCTGCTCCTTGCCCATCTCTAAAATATCGCGGAAGCCCCGTGTGGCCAGCAGCGCGGTGCGCGCGCCCCGCCGTTCGATGATCGCATTGGTCACGAGGGTCGTGCCGTGCACGAGCACGGTGACGTCGGCGATGCCGGCTCCGACCGCCGCGCAGATCTCCTCGAGGCCGGCGAGCGCGGCGCGGGCGGGGTCCTCCGGCGTGGTGAGAATCTTGTGGAGGCGCAGCTCGCCGGTCGCTTCGTCGAGCAGCACCAGGTCGGTGAACGTGCCGCCGATGTCCAGTCCGACACGGTACGCGCGCGGAGAGCGGTGCGCAGCCCCCATCACGGACGTCGCGCCGCCGCTACGCGCGCGGCGCCGAATCGCGTGGAAACTCTTCGCGCCGCGCGACGAAACCGATGTAGTCGAGGTTCTGCGCCTCGACGCCGAGCTGCCTCAGCATCGCCATGACCTGCGCGCGGTGATGCACCTCGTGCATCAGCATCTGCACGCCGATCTCGGCCCTGCTCACCGTCGTGATCACGACCTTGTCGCCCTGCTCGAGCCGGCGCGTCACGGTCTTGCTCCAGTCCGAGATCTCGGCAAGGGTGGCTCTCGTCTGCGGCGCCTGCGCGGTCCAGGCTTTCTCGAGGGCCGCGAAGGTGGGCTGGCGCTTCTCGCCGACCGGGAAGTCGTCGCCGAGCGGGGGCGGGGGCAGGGGCTCCTCGCGGAGCCGCATGCTGTAGAACAGTTCGACGCGCGCGATCTCTATCAGCGTCGCGCGGATCGTTCCCATCCCGAACGGAAACGTCTTCGTGTACTGCTCCTGGCTCAGCGGCCGGACCCAGCCGAACAGCCGCTGCCGGGCCTGCGTCAGTACGTCGTAGACGTGCGCGTATTCCACCGCGGCACCCCCCGCGCGAGCGAGTCGGCGCCCGCCCGGCGGCGACGCCGGAGCGGGTGCGCCGTCTAGCCAATCACCGCCCGAACGACCTCCTCGACGGGGCCGTGGCGTCCCACGAACGTCGGCGTATCCCGCAGCGTGTACGGCCGGGCCGCGGTGCTGCGGAGCACCGTCACGAGCTCGGAGAAGCGGGGCAGGTCGTCGGTCTCGTAGCCGACGACGAACTCCCAGTCGGCGAGGCCGGTGCAGTAGAGCAGCAACTGGTCGATGTCGTCGAACCGGTGGCCGAGCCGTGCGTGCTCGGTCATCATCGCGCGGCGGTCCTCCGCGGACAGCTGATACCATTCGTGCGTCTTGCTAAACGGATAGACGACCAGAAACCGCCGGCGGTCGCCCGGGACCCGGACGCTCGTGCCGTCGCGGCCGGTATACTGCGACGGCCGGACGAAGCCCCATAGCGACCAGGTCAGCTCCAGGCTCGTGCGGGCGAGGATCGCCGCCGCGCGCTGAAACGCGTCCGCGTCGGCGGCCGCCACCCAGAAGCCGAGATCCGCATCTCCGCGGAAGCCCTGGAGGTTGTAGGCGTACACGGCGGCGATCCCGTCCGACCGGCCCGCCGCGCCGGCGGCGGCGGCCACCGCCTCGGCGGTTGTCGTATCCCGATGTCCGGACGGAACCCGGAAGAACAAGAATCCGTGAGCGCGGGGTGCGTCGGCCACTTCGTGCTCCTCTCTTCTAAAACGCTACGAACCCGGCCGAGAGTTCAGTGATCCGGTCGAGGATCTCCTGGGGCACCTTGAGGTCGACCGATTTCAGGTTCTCTTCCTGCTGCGCGACCTTCGTCGCGCCGACGAGCGCGCTCGTGATGCCGGGCCGCCGCATCACCCACGCGAGCGTCAGCTGCGCGACGGTGCAGCCGATCTCGGAGGCGAGGCCCGCCATGTCCTGCGCCAGGCGGAGGTTTTGGTCGTTGATCCGGTTGGCGAAGACGGGCTGCGTCTGGGCGCGCGACCCCTGCGGCGGCGGCGAACCCGGCTTGTACTTGCCGGTGAGCACGCCCCCCGCGAGCGGAAAGTAGGCGAGGATTCCGACGCCTTCCGCGAGGCAGCACGGGACGAGCTCTGTCTCGATACGCCGGTCGGCCGGCGAGTAGGCCGGTTGCACCGAGTCGAACCGGGCGAAGTTCCGCCGGTCGCTGACCCATAGCGCGCGGCAGAGCTGCCACGCCGCGTAGTTGGAGCAGCCGATGTAGCGGATCTTGCCCGCGCTCACCAGGTCGTCGAGCGCGCGCAGCGTTTCCTCGAGCGGCGTTTCGCCGTCCCATGTGTGCATCTGGTAGAGATCGATGTAGTCCGTCGTGAGGCGCGCGAGGCTGTGCTCCAGCTCGCGCATGATGTGCCGGCGGGACGCGCCCTTGTCGTTGGGGCCGTCGCCCATCTTCGACGCGCTCTTCGTCGCCAGCACGACGCGGTCGCGCCGGTCGCGGATCGCTTTGCCGATGATCCGCTCGGAGTTGGTTTCGGTGTAGATGTTCGCGGTGTCGATCAGGTTGACGCCGTGCTCGATCGCGTGGTGGATGATCGCGATCGAGGTCTGCTCGTCGGCCCGGCCGCCGAAGGCGTTCGTGCCGAGGGCGTACGCGGACACGTGAACGCCGGACCGGCCGAGCGTGCGGTAGATCATGAACACACCTCCGTACGGTCGCTCGGGGACTGCCTGGAATCATTGGCCGCCGCGGGCACGGGGGCCTGCCCGCGGCGGCGGGAGTCAGGCGCCGGCGCCGTCCAGCGCGGCACGGACGGCGCCGAGCAGCGCCGGCTCCGGATGGACCACGAGCCGGACGGGAACCCGGGCCACGAGATCGGAGACGCGCCCCTTGCGTGTGAACGCCCGCATGAATCGCCCGTCGACAAATGCCGAGGCGATTTTCGGCGGGATGCCGCCCGCCAGGTAGACGCCGCCCGTGGCCAGGACTTTCACGGCAAGGTTCGCGGCTTCGGCGCCGAGGATGTCGATGAACAGATCGAGTGTCTGCCGCGCGATCGGACACGGCCGCTCCCGATCCAGTGCCGCGGCGGCGATGACGGGCGCCGGATCGTCCGCGGCCGCGAGCCGCGCGGCCAGCCATTCCGGCTCGGGCAGGCCGCGCGCTTTCAGGAACCTGTAGAGGTGCGGGATCCCCATGCCCGAGCAGACCCATTCCACGCTCACGTGCGCCACCGTCGGGCGGAGAAAGGCCAGGAGCTCCGCGGCCAGCTCCGTCGGCGGGGCGAAATCGCTGTGGCCGCCTTCGGAGGGATAGGCGCGGTATCGCGTCCCGTCCCACGTGAGAAAGGCCTGGCCGAGTCCCGTGCCCGGCGCGATGACGGCGATCGTTCCGCCGAGTTCGGCCGCTCCGCGGTTGATGACCCGTGCGTCGCGCGGTCCGAGTGCCGGCACCGCCCACGCAGTCGCGACGAGATCGTTCAGCAGCCGTACAGTCCGCACGCGGAGCGACCGGCGCAGGGCGGTCTCCGAAATACGCCACGGCAGGTTGGTGATCTCGGCCCGGCCCTCGACGACCGGCCCCGCCACCCCGAAGACCGCCCGACCGGGCCGAGCCCCGGTGCGCCGCAGATACTCGCGTGCGATGGCGTCCAGCGCGGGAAAGGACGCGCTCGGGTACGTCGCCCGTTCGATCAGCCGAACCGTCCCTCTCGGGTCCCGGCCACGCCGGTGCCGAACTTGCCGGGCGGCGGCCGGGGACCGCCCAGCCGCGGGCTCGTAGAGGGCGAGGCGGGTTTTGGTGCCGCCGGCATCCCCCACCAACAACAGTTCGCGTCCGGCCATGCCAACCGCTCCGGCGCGGACGCGTCACGGTCCTGCAGGAGCCGCGAAGGCGGCGGGGGCCCTGCGCAGACAGGGCAGGAGCCGCGACGGCGGCGGCCGCCCGCAGGACTCCCCCCGGGTACCGCGAAACATCGCGGGCGTCCTCGGCGTAGAGAAGCGATAAGGAGTTGGTGCGCCGGGGTCGCACTTAGCGGCGCATCCCCGGAATACGTCGTGAGAAGGGGGCCACGGAATGGCAGACCGCGACACCGCGCAACTGCTTCGTGAATTCACGACCGGGCGGCTCACCCGCCGGCAGGTCGTGACCCGCATGATGGAGGCGGGGTTCGGCATCGCCGCGATCTGGGCGCTGCTGGATCGGGCGACCGCGCTGCCCGCGCGGGCCGCCGCCGGAGGACGCGGCTCGCAGGGGACGGTGAAGCTGCTCTACTGGCAGGCGCCGACGATCGTCAACCCGCATCTGGCGCAGGGGACCAAAGACTTTCACGCATCGCGCGTCGCCCTTGAACCGCTCCTGACGGTGACGACCGGCGGCGTTTTCAGCCCGGTGCTCGCCACCGAGGTGCCCTCTGCGGCCAACGGCGGCCTGGCGGCGGACGGACGGTCGGTGACATATAGATTGAAGCGCGGCGTCAAGTGGGGCGACGGCCGGCCATTTACGTCGGACGACGTCGTGTTCACGTTCAACTTCATCCGGAACAAGGAGTCCGGCGCCACGACCTACGGCACCTACGTCAACGTGGCCAAGGTCGAGCCGGTCGATCCCTACACGGTCAAGATCACCTTCAAGGATCCCACGCCCGCGTGGTACCTGCCGTTCGTCGGCGAACAGGGGATGATTCTACCGCGGCACGCGCTCGACGCCTACGTCGGCACGAACGCCCGCAACGCGCCGTTCAACACCAAGGCGTTCGGCACCGGCCCCTACAAGGTAGAGACGTTCCGGCCGGGCGACCTGGTCGTGTACTCCATCAACGAGTACTACCGCGATCCGGCGAAGCCGGCGTTCAGCCAGGTCCAGATCAAAGGCGGCGGGGACGCCACGTCGGCGGCCCGCGCCGTTCTCGAGACCGGCGAGTACGACTACGCCTGGAACATGCAGGTCGAGTGGCCGGTGCTCGAGCACATGCTGCAGGGCAGCAAGGGGGCCATCCTCACCGAGGGGGGCGGCGGGGTCGAGCAGATCTACTGCAACCAGACCGATCCGAACAAGGAGGTCGACGGCCAGCGCTCGTCGATCAAGGCGCCGCACCCTTTCCTCACAGACGCGAAGGTCCGGCAGGCTCTCAGCCTGGCCGTCGACCGCGTCACGATGGCCAAGCAACTGTACGGTGAGGAGGGAGATGCGACGTCGAACGTGCTGACGACGCCGTCCAAGCTCGCGTCCAAAAACACGAAGATCGCCTTCGACATCGATCGCGCCAACAAGATGCTCGACGAGGCCGGCTATGCGAAGGGACCGGACGGCGTCCGCCAAAAGGGCGGCGTCAAGCTGCAGGTCACGTACGTGACGAGCGTCAACACGCTGCGCCAGAAGGAGCAGCAGATCGTCAAGGAAGGCTTCGCCAAGATCGGCGTCACCGCGACGCTGCAGTCCGTCGACGCCGGCGTGTTCTTCAGCAGCTCACCGGGCAACAACGACACATACGCGCACTTCTACCGGGATCTCGAGATGTTCACCTCGACGTTCGGCTCGCCGTTCCCGAGCTCGTACATGGCGCGCTTCTACAGCGGCGTTCCGGCGCACGACATCCCCCAGAAGGAGAACAACTGGTCGGGTATCGACACGCCGCGCTGGCAGAGCAAGGAGTACAACGCGGCGTACGATCAGGCGCTGAAGGAACTGGATCCGAAGAAGAACGACGCGCTCTGGGTCAAGATGAACGACCTCGTCGTGGACGCGGGGGTGTCGATCCCGCTGATCGACCGCAAGTCGGTGGCGGTCCGCGCGAGCAGTCTCGACGTGGGCCGCAACATGAGCGCATTCGACAGCGAAACGCGGAACATCGCGGACTGGCGCCGGAAGGCGTAGGGAGGGGACCACGATGCGCAACGACGATCTCCGCAAGTTGCTGACGGAGTACCGCACCCACCGCCTGTCGCGGCGGCAGGTGATGACGCGGATGGGCGAACTCGGCCTCTCGCTCGGCGCGGCCTGGACGCTGCTCGACCGGGCCACGGCGCTGCCGGCTCGTGCCGCGGCCGCGCCCGGCCGCGGCACGCAGGGCACGCTCAAGCTGCTCTACTGGCAGGCGCCCACGATCGTGAACCTGCACCTGGCCAACGGCACCAAGGACTACCATGCGTCGCGGATGGTGATGGAGCCGTTGCTGAGCGCGGACAGCGCCGGAAACTTCACGGCGGTGCTGGCCGCCGAGGTGCCGACGATCGCCAACGGCGGAGTGGCCAAAGACGGCCGCTCCGTCACCTACAAACTCAAGCAGGGCGTGAAGTGGGCGGACGGCCGGCCGTTCACGTCGGACGACGTCGTGTTCACCTACCAGTACGTGATCAACAAGGCGACCGGCGCGACCAGCTACGGCAGCTACACGAACATCGCCAAGGTCGAGCCGATCAATGCCTATACCGTGAAGATCACGTTCAAGGACCCGACGCCGTTCTGGTACATCCCGTTCGTCGGCTCGTACGGGGCGATCGTGCCGCGCCACGCGCTCGACGCTTACGTCGGCTCGAACGCGCGCAACGCGCCGTACAACCTCAAGTCCTTTGGGACGGGGCCGTACGTGGTAGACTCGTTCCGGCCGGGCGACCTCGTCGTCTACAAGCCCAACCCGTACTATCGCGACCCGAACAAGCCGGCGTTCAGCCAGGTGCAGATGAAGGGCGGCGGCGACGCCACCTCCGCGGCGCGCGCCGTCTTCGAGACCGGCGAGTACGACTACGCCTGGAATCTGCAGGTCGAGTGGCCGGTACTCGACCACATGATCGCCGGGGGGAAGGGCGTTCTCCTGACGGAGCCCGGCGGCGGCGTCGAGTGCCTCTACCTCAACGAGACCGATCCGAGCAAGGACGTCGATGGGCAGCGGTCGTCGATCAAGACGAAGCATCCGTTCCTGTCGGACCTGAAGGTGCGGCAGGCGCTCGCGCTCGCGGTCGACCGGCAGACGATGGCGACGCAACTGTACGGCCAGACCGGCGACCCGTCGCCGAACCTGCTGACGACACCGAGCAAGTACTATTCCAAGAATACGAAGATGACGATGGATCTCAACCGGGCGAACAGTCTGCTCGAGGAGGCCGGCTGGAAGCGCGGGCCGGACGGCGTGCGCGCGAAGAACGGCGTCAAGATGGAGATCGCGTACGTCACGAGCGTAAACAGCCTGCGGCAGAAGGAGCAGCAGATCGTCAAGGCAGGCTTCGATCAGCTCGGGGCCAAGGTGACGCTGCAGTCGGTCGACGCCGGCGTCTTCTTCAGCAGCTCGCCCGGCAACAACGATACGATCGCGCATTTCTACCGCGACATCGAAATGTTCACGGACTCGTTCAGCCTGTCGCCGATTCCGTACATGCGGCAGTGGTACAGCGGCGATCCGGCGCGCGACATCGCGCAGAAAGAGAATGAGTGGTCCGGCCAGAACCTGGTGCGCTGGCAAAACGCCGACTACAACAAGACGTTCGACGAGGCGCTCAAAGAGCTCGACCCGCAGAAGAGCACCGAGCTCTGGATCAAGGCCAACGACATCGCCGTCGACCAGGTGGCCGGGATTCCGCTGATCAACCGGAAGGACGCCGCGGCGCGGGCGAAGACGCTGGATACCGGCAAGAACATGACGGCGTTCGACGCTCAGACGTGGAACGTCGCGGACTGGAAGCGCGTGGGGTAAGATCGTGCCGGGCCCGGCGGCGGTGGTTTCCGCCGCCGGGCCCGGTGTTCAATCCGCGTAGGACGCGATGACGAAGTATATCTTCCGGCGTCTGCTGACGTCCATCCCCACGCTGATCCTTATCAGCATGGCGGTGTTCGCCATCGTGGCACTGGCCCCGGGGGACCCGCTGGCGGGACTCGCGACCAACCCCGACGTGCCGCCCGAGGTACGCCAAAACATCCTCCATCAGATGGGGCTCGACCAACCGCTGCCGATCCGGTACGTGAAGTGGGCCGAGTCGTGGGTGGTCGGCAACTGGGGTTACTCGTTCGCGAGCCACATCCCGGTGACGCGTCTCCTGCTGCAACGCCTGCCCACCGACCTCTGGGTGCTCGGGTCCGCCTACCTCTTCGCCGTGGTGATCGCCATTCCGGTCGGGGTGATCTCCGCGGTGCGGCAGTATTCGCTGCAGGACCAGGTCGCGACGACGTTCGCGTTCATCGGCTATTCGCTGCCGACCTTTTTCACCGGGATCCTGATGATCATCATCTTCAGCGTGAAGCTGCGGTGGCTGCCGTTCATATACAACGTGCAGGTGCACGACCCGATCGGCTTCCTCAAACAGGCGGTCATGCCCGTGGCGGTGCTGGCGCTCTTCCAGTCCGCGTCGCTCACCCGGTTCGTCCGGTCGTCGATGCTCGACAACGTCGGCTTGGACTACGTCCGCACGGCGCGGGCGAAGGGGCTGGCCCGGGGACGCGTGATCCGGCGCCACGTCCTGCGCAACAGCCTGATTCCGGTGGTCACGCTCATCGCGCTGCAGCTGCCGGGCGTGTTCACCGGCGCGGTGGTGACCGAGCAGATCTTCCGCGTGCCGGGAATCGGGTCGCTGTTGATCGCGTCGCTGCAGAACAGCGACACCCCTGTGCTGATGGCGATCGCGTTCGTGGCGGCGATCCTCGTGGTGCTGCTCAACCTGGCGGCCGACGTCATCTACGGCACGCTCGATCCGCGGATCCGCTATGGCTAGCACCCGCTCCGACCGTGTCGCGCCGCTCGGCCCGATCGCCACGCGCATGGCGATCGAGCGGCAGCGCCACGCCAGGACCCTGTGGAGCGACGCCTGGCGGCGCTTCCGCCGGCACCGCCTGGCGATGGCCGGCGCGGCGACGTTTCTGCTGCTGACCTTCGGGTGCGTCGTCGGGCCCTTCGTCTACCGCGTGCCGATCAACTCGATCGATTTCGGGCACTCGATGTCGCCGCCGAGCGCGGCCCACCCGTTCGGGACGAACGATCTCGGACAGGACATGCTGGCCCGCGTGCTGTACGGCGGCCGCATCTCGATCGCGGTGGGCTTTGCCGCCATGCTGACCTCGATCACGCTCGGCGTGCTGGTCGGCGCGGTCGCCGGGTTCTTCGGAGGCCACGTCGACAACGTATTGATGCGCGTCACCGATATGTTCCTGTCGTTTCCCGCGCTCGTGCTCCTGCTGCTGATCGTCTACCTCTTCCACGATCCGATTACGCACCGCTTCGGCACGCAGGTGGGCACCTTCGTGCTGATCGTCGGGGTGATCGGCATCCTCAACTGGATGCCGACGGCGCGCCTCGTGCGCGCCGGCTTCCTGGCCGTCAAGGAAAAAGAGTTCGTCGAGGCGGCGCGCAGCGTCGGCGTCGGGCCGGCCCAGCAGATGATGCGCCACATCCTGCCCAACGTCCTCAGCCCGGTGATCGTGGCGGGCACGTTGTCGGTGGCCGCGGCGATCTTGCTGGAATCGACGCTCTCGTTCTTAGGCTACGGCTTTCCGCCGGACGTACCGACCTGGGGCCGGCTGCTCTTCGACGCTCAGAACTACCTCGACCTTGCGCCCCACATGGCGCTCTTCCCCGGCGTTATGATCTGCCTCGCCATCCTGTCCATCAACTACGTCGGCGACGGCCTCCGGGACGCGCTCGACCCGACGCGCGTGTTCTAGGATCATCTGAAGGCGCATCCGCTCATGACGGCGCGCCGGTGCACGGCGGCGCCTGTTGAGAAGGAAGAGACATCCTCTCCCGCCGAACCAGGGCCTGCCATTCCCAACCGTCCGCTCAGAAGCCCGTCGGAGGTGTACCATGACCAGTTCCGCAGGCTCGGGCCGGTCCCGCGTCACGCTCACGGCCATCAAGGCGGACGTCGGCAGCATCGCGGGCCACACGCAGCCCAGCCCCGAAATGCTGCAGGCCGCGTCCCAGATGCTCGAGGCGCGCCGCGGGGCGTCGCTGATCGACTTCCGCGTTACGCACACCGGCGACGACATCTGTCTGCTGATGACGCACAAGCGCGGCGCGGGCTCCGAGGAGGTCCACCGCCTCGCCTATGATGTCTTCATGGCGGCGGGGTCGATCGCCGAACGGCAGGGCCTCTACGGGGCGAAGCAGGATTTGCTGAAGAGCGACTTCTCGGGCAACATCCAGGGCATGGGCCCCGGCGTCGCGGAGATGGAGATCACCGAACGCGCGGCCGAGCCGTTCATGGTGCTGACCGCGGACAAGACGGAGCCGGGTGCCTTCAACCTGCTGCTGTACCTGACGTTTTGCGACCCGATGTACTGCTCCGGCCTGCTGCTGAGTCCGGACATCGGCAAGGGGTTCACGTTCGTGGTCGTGGACGTGAACCACACGGCGGCCGAGCGCGAGATCACGCTGCATGCCCCCGAGGACCTCTACGATCTCGCGACTTTGCTGCGCGACACCGGCCGGTTCGTCGTGAAGAGCATCCACTCGCGGGCGCACCCGGAGGAGCAGGGCGCCGCGCTCAGCACGACGCGGCTCAAGCACATCGCCGGGCGGTACGTCGGGAAGGACGATCCCGTCGCGATCGTCCGGACGCAGCGGATCTTCCCGGCCACGGAAGAGTTCGGGCTCGCGTTCAGCAAGATTCCGTTCGTCGCCGGCGATACCCGCGGCAGCCACAACATGCCGCTTGCGCCGGTGCCGATCAACACCGATTCCAGTATCTTCTACTGTCTGCCGATGGTCTCCGCCGCCGGATACTCCGTGCGCGACGGCGTGCTCACCGGGCCGGTGGACTTGTTCAAGAACCCGGTGTGGGACGTCTTCCGGAACAAGGCGGTCGAGAAGGGCGCGGAGATCCGGTCCCAGGGCTTCTTCAATCCGGCGATGCTCGGGATGGAAGAGCTCGAGTACGGCGGGATCATGGAGCGCCTCAAGAATCTGGACGGCCGGTTCGTACTGGACGGGCATGTGTCCGAGAAGCGGGCGGTGAAGCCCCTCAGCTGATCCGCGCCCGCACGCGGTCCTGCCGGACCCGGGCCGAACCCCCCGGGTCCGGCCGCTTTTGCGGACGCTCTTTTCGCGTAACTTTTCGTGGAATCACCTGCACTGCACGAGATCGGCGGGAGGAGTCCCACCCCGATCCCCGAATACCCGGTGCCGCGGTCTTCACACCCGGCTTCGCACCACAAGATCGGGGATTTCTCGCCGGAGGATTTGATGTCGCTGCGGGCGGCCGCTCTGACGCTGGTGCTCCTCTTCGCCCGGCCCCTTCCGTCCCTGGGCCAGGCGTCCCCGCCGCATCTCCTCATCAACGACACCGACGTCACGCAGGGGGTTACTCCGCAGATCCAAGACGGCGTGTTGTTGCTTCCCGCCGATCTGATCGCGCGGGCGTTCGTCGCGTCGGCGACGTGGGATCAGGCCGCGCAGACGCTCACGCTCACCGGCGCGGCCGGCAGGGTGGTGCGCATCGTGCCGGGCCAGACGCGCGCGCTGGTCGAGGGGACTCCGTGGGATCTCCCGGTGGCGCCCGTCCTCCGCGACGGGGCCGTGTGGGCGCCCGCGGTAGCGCTGCTGCGAGCGCTCGGCGCGTACGTGGTGGACGGAGACGACGGGCACACCCAGATCGCGCTCGCCCAGGTCATGAACGTCACCTGGCGTCCGGACGGCGCCGGTCTCGCCGTGCGGGTCACCGCGACCGGCCCGGTGCGAGTCGCCGTGCACCTGCTCCACCTGCCGGAGCGTCTCGTGGTCGACGTGGCCGGCGCGGTCTCCCGACTCCCAAGCGTTCCGCAGGATGTCGGCACGGCGGGCGTGACGCGCGTGCGCGGCGGACAGTTTCAAGTGCATCCGTTCATTACGCGGATCGTCTTCGATCTAGATCACGCGTTGAAATTCGCCGTGGCCTCGCGTCCCGGTGAAATCGCGCTCGCCCTCGGCGATGCGGCCGCGCCCCCCGGCGCGCAGGTTGGTCCCGCACCGGCGCCGCCGGCACCCGCCGCGTCTCCCGCAGCGACGCATCCGCCCGTCGCGGTCACGGCGCCGCGCGCGCCGGCGCCTGCGGCCCCGGC